>JACREA010000136.1 GCA_016218465.1 Nitrosomonadales bacterium
CTCAGACACATAGGGAAGCCATAAACCATTTTCTATTGGTCTGTGGTCGCAAAGAGCTGCAATTTCTTCGCTGGAAAGATGAGTGATCCGGTTTCTGCCGTTCTGATTAAAGCCAGCCGATTTAAGCAATGCCTTGATTCCCGAAAAGGCTGAGGAAGTTTTTTCCGTAGCTTGCAGTTTTTCCATGGCCATCAGGAAAGCAAATTGCGGGTTGAGCTCCACACAATCAAGCCGAGGGCATGATCCGGAGGTTATGACTGATTTTTGCGGCATGGCAGCAACATCTGAAAAATTCGATGGGTAAGCATAGGCCACGAATGCGTCAAAATAAGTCGCAAAAAGGTATGCCAAGGTAATCAATGAATTGAATTGTTCTTGTAGTTCGAATTTTTATTAGGCGCTGTTCAGGTGCCGGTGCCGGAGGGCAGATATGCAAAAACCAGGCTGTTCATTACAAACAACTTTAGCTTATTTGTGCAATTCATTGCTTTTTAAGTGTATTTGTTCGGCTTTAACTTTCTGCGCTAACCCCTTGTCCCATAAAGAAAATCCCTGTTTTTAGCTTGACTGCCCGCAATTTTTTCAATATAGTGGGATTAAGTGGTAAAAAGTGGGTAATAGTGGGGGTGGGTAGATGTTTCAGGGGGCGGCACAACTTAATCTGGACAGCAAGGGCAGGCTCGCGATACCGGCACGGTATCGCGACATGCTGCTTGCGCATTGCAAGGGCGAACTGGTGCTGACCGCCGATCCAGATAAATGTTTACTGGTATATCCGCGGCCAGAGTGGCAGCCGATATGCGACAAGCTGAAAAAACTACCCTCATTCAATCTAAAAAGCCGTGCCTTGCTGCGCCTTTTAGTCGGCCATGCCGAAGATGTTGAGATGGACAGTGCCGGGCGCGTGCTGATTTCTCCAACCTTGCGAAGCTACGCTGCGCTGGACAAGCGCGTGATGCTGGTCGGCCAGGGAAATAAATTTGAATTGTGGGACGAAGCGAAATGGCAGGCGCAGCAGGAAACGGCGCTGTCTTTTACGGAAGGTGAGTTGCCACCGGAACTTGAGGGCTTCTCTTTGTGAAAGGCCTCTGCACAACTACTGCGCTCGCTGATGCGGTGTTAAAAAATGGTTCGAAATCCTCATGTGCAAATCGCACATTCCGGTTCCTCACCATTTTTTGCCTAGCCTCAGCTTCGCTCGCTACGTTGTGCAGAGGCCTTTATGAGTGAGGGCTTGGCCCACGCCACAGTATTGCTGAATTAAGCTTTTGAAGCGCTAGCCATCAAGCCGGATGGAGTTTATGTAGACGGCACGTTCGGGCGCGGCGGGCATAGCGCGCAAATTCTGGAGCGGCTCGGCGGCAACGGCAGGTTGATCGCGCTGGACAAGGATCCGGTAGCGGTGGCGACAGGCAAGACATGGCGCGATGAGCGTTTTCGCATGGTGCATCGCGGTTTCGCGAACTTGGCGGAGGTGCTGGGCGAGCTGGGTGTAGCGAAGGTGGATGGCATCCTGCTGGACTTGGGGGTGTCATCGCCGCAACTGGATGATGCGGCGCGCGGTTTCAGTTTTCGCTTCGATGCGCCTCTGGATATGCGCATGGATACCAGCAGCGGGATGACAGCGGCGCAGTGGCTGGCAACGGTGGATGAAATTTTACTTGCGGAGGTGATACATGATTACGGCGAAGAACGGTTTGCTAAGCAGATTGCAAGAGCGGTTGTTGCAGCGCGCACAACTGAACCCATCCGTACCACGCGGCAACTCGTCGAGTTGGTTAGTAAAGCGGTGCGCACCCGTGAACCAGGGCAGAGCCCGGCGACGCGCACCTTTCAGGCTATACGGATTTATCTCAACCAGGAGCTCGAAGAGCTTGCGCGGGTGCTGCCAGAGTGTGTGACGCATTTACATACCGGAGGCCGTCTGGTGGTAATCAGCTTTCATTCGCTGGAAGATCGAATCGTGAAGCACTTCATGCGTGACATGGCCGAGGGAGATAAATTGCCGCGCAATGTGCCGATACGCGCAAGCGAGGTGCCGCAAGGCCGGATGAATTTGATCGGCAAGGCGGTGCGCGCAGGGGAGGCAGAGTTAAAGGCAAATCCGCGAGCACGCAGCGCGGTGATGCGGGTGGCGGAGCGCAGTAATGTTGCGTAACAGGAATTCATTGAATGTATTGTTGCTGCTGGCGGTGGTGATATGTGCGCTGAGCGTGGTCACATCCCAGCACAAGGCACGCAAGTTGTACATCGAGTTGCAACAGGAAAAAGAACACGCACAGCAGATGGATGTGGAATGGGGGCAACTGCAATTGGAACAAAGCACTTGGGCAACACCTGCGCGGGTGGAAAAAATTGCGGCGCAACAATTGCAGATGCATTTGCCCAAAAGCGGGGAAGTTCAGTTTATACGAGTAGAGCCACCCTCACCTCAATCCTCTGATGGAACAACTAGCCATTCGGCTAGGCCATCAAAAGGCGATAGCCAAGTCGCTGGTTATCCCGTAAACGTGAGAGGAGGCAATAGTCCCCTTTCCCTCCGGGAAAATGGAAGTGAAAACTTTAATGGCCATATAGATAAAAAACCATGAATTATGCGGTCAGCGCACATACAGACATTCCGGCGAATTTGCCCGGATGGCGCGCCACCGTTCTGTTTGCAGGGCTGTTGGCCGGGTTTGCAGGATTGCTTGGGCGCGGAGTGTTTCTGCAAGGAATACATAACGACTTTCTTCAGCAAAAAGGCGATGCGCGTTACAGCCGTGTGATTGAAGTCAGCGCGCACCGCGGCATGATCACCGACCGTAACGGCGAGCCGCTTGCCGTCAGCACGCCTGTGGAATCAGTGTGGGCAAGCCCTTCTGATGTTGAAGCAGACAGCCGGCAAATAAGAAAATTGGCGCAGGTTCTCGGCATGGAGATGGCAGAAGTAAAAAGCCGTCTGTTCGATACCACGCGTGATTTCGTCTATCTCAAGCGACATCTTCCTCCCGATCAGGCAGGGAAAGTGGTAAGCCTGAATCTTCCGGGAATTTCGTTGCAGCGTGAATACCGTCGTTTTTACCCGGCGGGAGAAGAGGCTGCGCAGACGTTGGGTTTTACCGGGCTGGACGACAACGGGCAGGAGGGGCTGGAGCTGGCCTTTCAGGATCAGCTGGGCGGCAAGCCGGGAAGCCAGCGTGTTATCAAGGACAGGCGTGGTCACATTGTGGAGGATGCGGGAAGCCTGAACGCATCCAGGCCGGGTGGCAATATCGCGCTGAGCCTTGACAGGAATTTACAGCATCTTGCTTTTCGTGAGCTTGAGAGCGCTGTAAAACAACATCGCGCCAAAGCGGGTGCGGTGGTGGTTCTCGATGCGCACAGCGGCGAAGTGTTGGCACTCGCCAACTATCCCGCCTATAACCCGAACAATCGGAATAACACCAGCATCAAAGCTATGCGCAACCGTGCAATTGCCGATCTGTTTGAACCCGGTTCGACGATGAAGCCGTTTACCGTAGCGACGGCGCTCGAGATGGGCAAGGTTAGCCCCAATACCGTCATCAATACCGAGCATGGGGTGTTTACCGTAAGTAACAAGAAAATTCACGATGCGCATCCGGAATCGATGCTGACTGTTGCTCAGATCATCCAGAAATCCAGCAATATCGGCGCAGCCAAAATAGCCTTGTCGCTGAAGTCCAGCACGATGTGGCAAAGCCTGGCGGATAGCGGGTTCGGAGCACTGACCGGCAGCAACTTTCCGGGCGAAGCGCCGGGGAAATTGCGCGACCCCAAAACATGGTTGCCGATAGAAAAAGCCACGATGTCTTATGGGCACGGCATTTCGGTGAATCTGCTGCAATTGGCGCGCGCCTATACCATTTTCGCGAACGATGGCGAGTTGAAGCAGGTTTCGCTGACAAAACTGGATACACCTGCGACAGGGAATAAAGTGTTTTCCGATCGCACCGCTAATGCAATGCGAGCCATGCTGGAATCGGTGGTGCGGCCGGGCGGTACGGCTCCGTTGGCTCAAGTGCCCGGGTACCGGGTAGCCGGCAAGACCGGCACCGCGCACAAGCTGGAAGGAGGCATTTACGTAGATCGTTATGTTGCCTCGTTTGTCGGGTTTGCACCGGTATCGAATCCGCGACTGGTGGTGGCGGTGGTGATCGATGAGCCCGGAAACGGCCAGTATTACGGAGGACTGGTCGCGGCGCCGTTGTTCAGCAAAGTGACGGGCGCTGCGCTGCATGCGCTCAATGTGCCGAACGATGCGCCGCTGGATAACGTTATTGCGTCCCCAGTAGATATCGTCAAGGAGGAAGTATGACCCCTTCGACCACGCTCAGGACAGGCTTTCCTCTCGATCAATTGGCCAGGTTGAACGTGGCGATTGCACGCCTGGTGACCGACAGCCGCACGGTGCAGCGCGGCGATACCTTTGTCGCCTACCCCGGCGAAAAAGCAGATGGCAGACAGTTTATCGCACAGGTGATTGAGCAAGGTGCGAATGCGGTGATCTGGGAATCTCAAAATTTTGCCTGGAACGATGACTGGAAAATACCCAATCTTGCGGTAAGCGACCTGCGCCATAAGGCAGGATGGCTGGCAGAGGCGGTTTACGGTGCGCCTTCAGAGAAATTGTGGATGGTGGGCATAACCGGAACCAACGGTAAGACTTCGACCTGCCACTGGATTGCGCAAGCTTTGAGCGATACCGGAAAAACGTGCGCAGTGATCGGCACCTTGGGCAACGGATTTGCAGGTGCGCTGCAATATAGCGCCAACACCACCCCGGACGCGATTCGCGTGCACAACCTGCTTGCCGATTATTTGCATGATGGCGCGCAGGCTGTGGCGATGGAAGTTTCATCGCATGCGCTGGCGCAAGGCCGGGTGAACGGGGTGCGTTTCGATGTGGCATTGCTTACCAATCTGAGCCGCGACCATCTCGAATATCACGGCGACATGAAAAGCTATGCGGCAAGCAAACGCAAGCTGTTCGACTGGCAGCACTTGAAATTCGCCGTACTGAATCTCGACGACGCGTTCGGGGCTGAGCTTGCCGAACAATTGCAGGATGGCGCGTTCCCCTCTCCTCAGTCCTCTGATGGAACAACTAGCCATTCGGCTAACCCATCAAAAAACGATGGGCAAGCCGCTGGTTATCCCACAAGCGGGAGAGGAGGCGAACGAGAAGTGGGTCAAGCAGGTATTTTGTCGCAAGACAAAAACTCGCAAAAGCAACATTCAATCCCTGAAATTATCGGCTATGGCCTGACCGATGGTGCATTGCTGTTGGCCGAACGTCTCGGCCTGCGTATGGTATACGGCAATCTGGCCGAGATGAGTGGGCAGGGAATGCGTCTTGATGTCCACACGAGCTGGGGTGGGGCGCAAATAAACAGCGCGCTGGTCGGACGATTTAACGCAGCCAATCTGTTGGGTGCTTTGGCGGTGCTGCTGGTGAGCGATATCGGCCTGATCGATGCCGTACAGTCATTGAGCAGGGTGCAGCCGGTCGCCGGGCGCATGCAGCGACTCGGCGGTGCAGGGCAGCCAACGGTAATCGTGGATTACGCGCACACGCCGGATGCGCTGGAAAAAGTGTTGCTGGCGTTGCGCGAGGTCGGGGCGGCGAAGGGCGGCAAATTGATCTGCGTATTCGGCTGTGGCGGCGACCGCGATCGCGGCAAGCGTGCCATGATGGGTGTCGTCGCGGAGAGATTTTCCGATCACTGCATTGTCACCAGCGACAACCCGCGCAGCGAAAACCCGCAGCACATCATCGCAGAAGTGGTCAGTGACATGACCACGAAAAATCACGAGATCATCGTCAATCGTTCAGTTGCCATCGAACGTGCAATAGGCTTGGCGCAGCAACATGACACTGTGCTGGTGGCCGGCAAGGGGCACGAGGATTATCAGGAAGTCGACGGGATAAAGTATCCGTTCAGCGATGCAGCCGTTGCGCAACAGGCGCTGCAAATATGGCAAACATTGCAATCAGCCCTGGTTAAACCACGGGGGCAAACATGATGCTGCTTTCACAGGCTGCGCAGGCGCTGAATGGCAGTTTGGTCGGCGAGGACGTGCGCTTCACCGGCGTGTCCAGCGACAGCCGCAAGCTGGCGAATGGCGATTTGTTCATTGCGCTGCGAGGTGAACATTTTGATGGTTATGAGTTTATCGCGCAGGCAGCGCGAAGCGGCGCTGTTGCGTCGTTAGTAAATGCCGATAGTTATGACGCGCATCCCTCAGCCCTCAGCCCTGATGGAACTACTAGCCATTCGACTAGGCTGGCAAATAACGCCAGCCAAGTCGCTGGTTATCAGTCCTCAGTCCTTGTGGTAGATGATACCCGCCTGGCATTGGGTCAATTGGCTGCGTATTGGCGCAGGCAGTTTGATATTCCGCTGGTGGCGATTACCGGCAGCAACGGAAAGACCACGGTCAAGGAAATGCTCGCCATCATTCTGCGCGAGGCGGCAGGCAGGGACGAAGCGGTATTGGCGACCAGGGGTAATCTCAATAACGATATCGGCATGCCGCTGACTTTGCTGCAACTGAACGCGCAGCATCGTTATGCCGTAATCGAGATGGGCATGAATCACCCCGGTGAAATCGATTATTTGACGCGCATTGCAGAACCCGATGTCGCGCTGATTACCAACGCCAGCGGCGCGCATCTCGAAGGGCTGGGCTCAGTGGAGGCTGTGGCGCGTGCCAAGGGGGAGATCTTTGCAGGGCTCAAGCACAATAGCACGGCAGTGATCAATGCTGACGATGCATACGCGCCGCTGTGGCGGACCCTCGTTGGAGCACATCGGTTTCTCGAATTCGGCCTGGATGTAAACGCCGATGTGAGCGGAACCTGGCATTCGTATGGTTATGGCCTGCAGATGGATGTAACCGTGCCACAGGGAATGTTTGCCGTCGATTTGCAGGTGCCCGGAGTGCACAACGTACGCAACGCGC
>JACREA010000138.1 GCA_016218465.1 Nitrosomonadales bacterium
ATTCATTCCGGTCGCCTGCGCGCGTTGCAGCAGTTCCCAGTAGTAGCGGTAGGAGGCGCGGTCATGCAGCTTGCCTTCTTGCTGGATAGGCCCCCAGGCAGCATCCTGGGCGGCGATCAGCAGGGTGGCAGCTTCGTTGACCTCGGCAAAGTCCGGGCGCATGGCTTCGACGATGGGCAGTATCTGATTCGGATGGATGCTCCACATGCGCAGGAAACCGAGCTCCTGCCGGGCGCGGCGAGCGTCTTCCCGCACCACATTGATGTCGCGTATTTCGGTGGTAACGTTGTGGCTGGGCACGATGCCGTTACCCAGCGCGGCGGCTGCAATCGCGCATTTGGCGCGTACCACCAGTGCATGGCTGAATTGGCCGGGCGAGCGCATCGCAGTGGCGGGAGTTGCGCCGTGATGCGCGGAGACAAAATCCATCAGGCCGAAGTCGAGGATTTCGACATGGGGCAGGCGGGCGATTTCCCACACCTCATGAAGTGCGCCGGGCGTCTCGATCAGCACATGGACGGGAATCTCGCGGGAGATGCTGTGGCTGTTTCTCAGTTCGTCGAGCGCGGTGATCTGTGTCAGTACATCACCGGCACATTCCGGCTTGGGCAATACGATATAAGCCACGCGCTGTCCGGCTTGGCTAATGATAATTTCCAGTTCGTCGCGCCAGAAAGGATGGCTGACATCATGGATGCGGACTCCGATACGATCAAAGCGATTTTCGCCGGACAGGATCATCTCGGCGATCATGGTTGCATGTTCGCGTTCCTTTCCCGCTGGGGCGCCGTCCTCGCAGTCGGCGGTGATGTCAAAAATGGACCGCTCATTAACTGATAATTCGGCTTGAATCTGTAGTGCCTTTCTCAGCATCTTTTCGCTGCCGGCAAAGTGTTCGCATGCGGCAAGCCGGGGGAATGGCCTGCTGCCTGCATAGAGTACGTCGGATGGGTGGATCAAATTATTCATGCAAGAAACGGCGATTGCATCCGCAGATTACACAGATTTTCGCAGATTATAAAAATGTTATTGGCTCTCCCTGCTCCTGCCACATGGGTGCGCCAAACTGTCATTCCAATCAAATGATTCATCTGCGTTAATCTGCGTAATCTGCGGACAACTGCTTGCTTGATTCGTCCGAAGTTTACTGGATTTCAACCAGGGTTTCGTCAGGCGCTACGCTGTCGCCTTTTTTGACATGGACGCTGATCACTACGCCGCATAGGGGCGCCTGGATTTCGTTTTCCATCTTCATGGCTTCGATGACCAGTACGCCATCACCTGCATCGACTTTATCCCCGACCTTGACTTTGACATCAACAATGGTGCCGGGCATGGCAGTTGCAATGCAGCCTTGATGGGACGGACGCGGACGGTCGGCGCCCGAAGCCGGAGCAGCAGGTTTTTTCTTGCCGTTACCCTTCCCGCCGGAAACCTCGATTTCATTCAGGGTCTCGACCATGACTTCTTCCGAAATGCCATCGACGGATACGTAGAACGGACGCTGTGCTTCTCCGTGGTGTCCGCTGCCGGTGAGTTTGATATGGAAAGTTTCGCCATGCAGCGTCACCTTGAACTCGTTGGGTGCGTAACGTTCGGATGAGGTGGTAGGCGCCTCCCTGGTCAACAATGGTTCCGGCTTGAGTGTGTTGGCGTTGCGCTCCTGCAGAAAGGTTTTTGCCAGCTCCGGGAACATGGCGTAGGTGAGGACATCTTCGTCACTCTTGGCAAGATTTTCGCACTCGATCTTGAGCTTGTTCATCTCGTCTTCGATCAGATCCGCCGGGCGGCAGGTCACGACTTCCGCATCGCCAACCGCAAGTTTTTTGACTTGTTCATTGACCTTGCCCGGCGCCTTGCCGTAGTGTCCGAGCAGGTAATTTTTGACTTCATTGGTGACCGACTTATAGCGCGTGCCGGTCAGTATGTTCAGGACAGCCTGCGTGCCGACGATTTGCGAGGTTGGTGTAACCAGTGGAGGGTAGCCCAGGTCTTCGCGCACACGCGGAATTTCGTCGAGCACTTCGTTCATACGGTTGAGCGCGCCCGATTCCTTGAGCTGGTTGGACAGGTTGGAAATCATGCCGCCCGGCACATGATTAACCAGCACGCGCGAGTCCACACCGGTGAAGGCACTCTCGAACTGCCAGTACTTCTGGCGTACTTCGTAAAAATAGGCGGTAATTTCCTGCAGTGCGGCCAAGTCGAGGCCGGTGTCGTATGGAGTGCCTTGCAGTGCGGCAACGATGCTCTCAGTCGAGGAATGGCTGGCGCCTTCGCCGAAAGAAGAGTTGCAGGTATCCAATATTGTGGCGCCCGCTTCCACACCCTTGAGGAAACACATCGAAGACAAACCGGAAGTGGAGTGGCTGTGCAAATGAATCGGCAGGCTGATGTTTGTGCGCATTGCCCTTACCAGCTCGGTGGTTGCATAAGGCGTAAGCAGGCCGGCCATGTCCTTGATGCAGATGGTGTCGCAGCCCATCGCTTCCAGTTCGCGGGCCAGCTCGACGAATTGGGGAATACCATGCACCGGGCTGGTGGTATAGCTGATGCAGCCCTCGGCATGTTTACCGGATTTCTTTACCGCTTCGACGGAGACGCGCAAATTGCGCAGGTCGTTCATCGCATCGAAAATACGGAACACGTCTACGCCGTTGTCGGCTGACTTGCCGACAAATGCGCGCACCACATCGTCGGAATAGTGACGGTAGCCGAGCAGATTCTGACCACGCAGCAGCATCTGGATGCGGCTGTTCGGTAACGCCTTGCGCAATTTCTTGAGGCGCTCCCATGGGTCTTCTTTCAGGAAACGAACGCAGGCATCAAAAGTTGCGCCCCCCCAGGCTTCTACTGACCAGAAGCCGATACTGTCCAGCTTGGGACAGATTGGCAGCATGTCTTCGGTACGCATGCGCGTCGCAATCACGGATTGATGACCGTCGCGCAGAACCAGCTCGGAAATTAAAGTTTTTGCCATGTTGTTAACTTGATAAGTTTAAGGTTGATCATATGCCTTCGTGCGCTGCAATAACGGCAGAAATTACTGCCGCCCTCAGTTCCGGCGGAATTTTAGTGGTGTAGTCGATCAACTCCGGATGGGACTCCACAAAACCGGTATTGAAGTCTGCATTCCTGAAATCGGGGTGCTTCAATATTTCCTGATAATAAGGCATGGTCGTTTTGACACCATAGATCACCATGTCGTCAAGCGCCCGGCGGCCGCGCTCGATAACACCCTCCCAGGAGAGTGCCCAAACAGTAAGCTTGGCGCACATGGAGTCGAAATAAGGCGGTATCTCATAGTCGCTGTACATTGCGGCGTCGATACGCACACCGGGGCCTCCCGGCGCATAGTATCGGGTGATCTTGCCGAAACTCGGCAAAAAACCGTTCTTCGGGTCTTCTGCATTAATGCGAAACTCCATGGCGTAGCCGCGGAATCTGACGTCTTCCTGCTTGTACTGCAGCTCATGGCCATCGGCGATACGAATCTGCTCCTGAACGATGTCGATGCCGGTAATGGTTTCCGTCACGGTATGTTCAACCTGGATGCGGGTGTTCATTTCCATGAAATAGAAATTGTTGTCCTGGTCGAGCAGGAATTCGACGGTTCCCGCGTTTTCATAGCCCACTGCGCGTGCTGCTTTTACGCCCAGATTGCCGATATATTCGCGCTGTTCCTGGGTAATCTGCGGCGAGGGTGCAATTTCGATCAGTTTCTGGTTGCGGCGCTGGATGGAACAGTCGCGCTCGAACAGATGGATCGCGTTGCCGTGACTGTCACCCAGCACCTGCACTTCGATATGTTTCGGGTTGAGCACGCATTTTTCCAGAAAAACTTCAGGCTGGCCGAATGCCTTGCTGGCTTCCGAAATCACCCGGTCATAGTTACTGATGATATCTTTATCGCTGTCGCAACGGCGAATGCCGCGTCCGCCGCCGCCATTGGTGGCCTTGAGCATGACGGGGTAGCCGATCCTGTTTGCCAGCGCAAGTGCCTCTTCAACATCGGCGAGGTTGCAGTCGCTGCCCGGTATGCACGGAATGCCGGCGGCTATCATGGCGTTGCGCGCCTTGATTTTATCGCCCATCTGACGGATGACGTCCGAGTTCGGGCCGATGAATTTGATATCCCGGCGAGCGCAGATTTCCGCCAGCTCAGGATTCTCTGCAAGGAAGCCATAACCCGGATGCAGCGCATCACACCCCGAGGTTGCCGCTATGTTGACGATGTTATGCGCGTTAAGATAACCGGTGACCGGTTCTGAGCCAAGATGGTAAGCCTCATCCGCTTTTTTTACGTGCAGCGCATGGCGGTCTGCATCGGTGTAGATGGCAACCGACTTGATGCCCATTTCCGAGCAGGCACGCACAATGCGGACGGCAATCTCTCCGCGGTTGGCAACGAGTATTTTTCTAATCACAAATTATCCCTGAATACGGCTGGATGCCCGGCTGAATGACTGTTGGTTCGTACGCTTCTGCGGTTCGTTGCCTGAGTTCGATGCGTCATTATAGCGGCATCATCCCGCTGAGCTCAATGGGTTAGCGGCTCAATAACCCACTGCGCACCGCCATGACTGCGTTGTTCAAGGGTTCAAAATCCGGAGCGCGTAGCAGCAGACTGCTAGTACATTCCGTTTTTTGCGAGTTGGGCGGCAATGGAAAACCGCCATAAACTAAAGAAGCTAGCCGCTCAGCAAGCCCGCACATCGATTCGTCTCAAATGTCTTTAGTTTAGAAATTGTAAATGCCCCCCACGGATAAAACATCTATGGCGATGGATCCCATGTTTACGACGGATCCCATGTTTACAAACGCTATCGGGATTTTGCCGAAGTTCTCATATTGCGCGCGGATGCTGAACCCGCGAGCGATGTCGAGGAACCAGCCAACACCAAACATCGTGTTTGTCCGCTGCCCGCTATAACGAGACGGATAACTACCAGTTGGTGTAATTGTATAGTCCAGTGATGTATCCGCCTGACCCAGCTTGCCAAACACACCAAACTTTTCGGTGAATGGAAGAGTGACGACAGCGGCTGCATACGAGGTAGAAGAGTTCATGGTGTAAGTTGTATCCACAGAGCAAAACAAGCAGTTACTCTTTTTTTTACCTTCCGAAAAAAGAGTAAAGCCAGCTTCGATACCCACATAACGATTCAAGTGATAACCACCCCCAATGAGTAAGAAATTTCCTGAAATCAAGGAGGCGTCTGTGTAAAAAACACTGCCTGCATCGACGACAGCATAGAAGCTTTTATCATCCGCAAAAGCAGGCGCAGCAGAAACGACTGAGAGTAACAGGAGGGAGATAATTATTTTCATTTGTCTGCCTCGCAAAGATAGTCAATTTCAATTGAAAGTAACAAAACAATATTTGAATACAATCAAGAAGCATTGAATTATCAATATAGCACTCTTTACATTCTTAGGTTCATTGCAATCTGCCACTGTTGAGTGATTAACACTTAAATCGCCTTCACCGGACTCTTACAGATTTGGTTACGCCATTTCGTCGGTCCTATTTCGTGCACGGAGGAACCTTTCGTGTCCACCGCCACGGTAACCGGCATGTCTTCCACTTCAAATTCATAAATTGCTTCCATGCCCAGGTCGGCAAAAGCAATCACGCGCGAAGCCCGAATGGCCTGTGACACAAGATAGGCTGCGCCGCCTACCGCGATCAGGTATACCGCTCCATGACGCTTGATCGACTCGATTGCGGCCTTGCCGCGCTCTGCCTTGCCTATCATCCCGATCAGGCCGGTCTGCGCCAGCATCGTTTCGGTGAACTTGTCCATGCGCGTGGCTGTGGTCGGCCCTGCAGGCCCAACCACTTCATCGCGTACCGGGTCAACCGGTCCGACGTAATAAATGAACCGGTTGGTAAAATCCACGCCGGGTGGCAATTTTTCGCCGCGCGCCAGCATGTCGGTGATGCGCTTGTGCGCCGCGTCGCGGCCGGTGAGCAGCTTGCCGGACAACAACAGCGTCTCGCCCGGTTGCCACTTGACTATGTCCGCGCGCGTGATGTTGTTTAGGTTAACCCGGCGCGCATCCGCCGCCGGCTTCCAGTGCACATCGGGATAATCTTCGAGCTTCGGTGGCGTGAATTGCGCCACTCCACTGCCGTCCAGTTCGAAATGGATATGCCGCGTCGCTGCGCAATTGGGAATCATCGCGATCGGCTTGGATGCCGCATGGGTCGGGTAATCCAGTATCTTTATGTCCAGCACCGTTGCCAACCCGCCCAATCCTTGCGCGCCGATACCCAGCGCGTTCACCTTGTCGTGAAGCTCGATGCGCAGTTCCTCCAGCCGGTTTTTCGGGCCGCGCGCCTTCAGTTCATGCATATCGATCGGTTCCATCAAAGCTTCTTTTGCCAGCAGCATCGCCTTTTCCGCCGTGCCGCCGATGCCGATGCCCAGCATCCCCGGTGGGCACCACCCCGCGCCCATTTCAGGCACACGCTGCAACACCCATTCGACGATGTCATCGCCGGGATTGAGCATCTTGAAACTGGTTTTGTTTTCCGAGCCGCCTCCCTTGGCTGCGATGCGCACATCCACCTTGTCGCCCGGCACCAGCTCGATATGCACCACCGCAGGCGTGTTGTCGCCGGTGTTCTTGCGTGCGCCTGCCGGATCGGACACGACGGAAGCGCGCAGCATATTGTCCGGGGCGAGATACGCCTTGCTTACGCCGGCGTTAACCATTTCAGCTACCGTCATCGTCGCGTTCCAGCGCGCCTCCATCCCCACCCGCACAAACGCCACGACGATGCCGGTGTCCTGGCAGATGGGGCGATGCCCCTGCGCGCACATGCGCGAGTTGGTCAGAATCTGCGCCATCGCATCCTTTGCCGCAGGCGATTGCTCGGCCTGATACGCAGCTCCCAATGCCTGGATGTAATCAGTGGGGTGGTAATAGGAAATGAACTGCAATGCGTCGGCAACGCTGTCGATAAAATCCTGCTGGCGAATGGTAGTCATGAATTTTCCTGAAAGATGACGTGATTAATTATGTGAAGCTATACGGAATGGAATTAACTTAAAAACTACAATTCAAGCCACAGAGCACACAGAGATAAAGCTTGTTATACAAACTTTTCAGGCGCACCTGATTGAAAAAGTAAATATTTACGGCAACCAATTGCTTTTCCTCTGTGATCTCTGTGTGCTCTGCGGCTAACTGATTTTTCAGAATTAAGCGAGCAGATGCTTGATGTAGTCGCGCTCTTCCTGAAGCTCCTTCAGCGTGAAATCCATCCTGCCGCGCGAGAAGTCATCGATTTCCAGACCCTTGACGATCTCCCACCGTCCGTTGGCGGTCGTGCAGGGGAAGCCGTAGACCATGCCCTCCGGGATGCCGTATGAACCGTCGGAAACCACACCCATCGTGACCCAGCGGCCGTTGGAGCCCAAGTTCCAGTCGCGCATGTGGTCGATGGCCGCGTTTGCGGCAGAAGCGGCGGAGGACAGCCCTCGTATCCCGATGATGGTAGCGCCGCGACCGCCGATCTCGCGGATGTATTCGTCCCGGTTCCAAGTTGGGTCGTTCGCCAGATTCGTGGTGGGTTCGCCATCAATCGTGGCAAAGCGGATGTCCGGATACATCGTCGGGGAGTGGTTGCCCCACACCGCCATCTTCTCGATGCTGGTGACCGGCTTGCCGGTGTGGCGCGCCAGCTTGGAGACGGAGCGGTTGTGGTCCAGCCGCATCATCGAGGTAAAACTGGTCCTGGGCAGGCTCCTGGCCGAGTTCATCGCGATGAGCGCGTTGGTGTTGGCCGGGTTGCCGACCACGATCACCTTGACGTCGCGTGCGGCGACTTCGTCGAGGGCCTTGCCCTGCTCGGTGAATATCCTGGCGTTTTCCAGCAGCAGTTCCTTGCGTTCCATGCCCGAACCGCGCGGTTTGGCGCCTACCAGCAGGGCTTGTTTGACATCCGCAAAGGCAACTCTGGGATCGGAAGTGACGACCATGCCGGCAAGCAGCGGAAAGGCGCAGTCTTCCAGCTCCATCATTACGGCTTTCAGGGCTTGTTGCGCTTTGTCAGAAGGCAGTTCGAGCAGTTGCAGGATGACGGGCTGATCGCGGCCAAGCATCTCGCCGCTGGCAATGCGAAACAGCAGTGCGTAACCGATCTGTCCGGCGGCGCCGGTCACGGCGACGCGTATGGGGGCTTTGGTCATGAAGATATCTAAATATAATGGTTTTAATGTTCGATGCGATCATGGCTGCACCGCGAAAGAACCGCGATGATAGTCGGTATTGTTGCAGGGTGTAAATATCTCAAGTTATCAATCCGGCAGATGATCATCTGTCATCTTCCGGATTTGGAATTTATAAATGGAGCTTGAAGCGGGACTATCAGGTCGCGTAGAATAAGCCGGATAAGGTGATCGCGAATATTATATCCGCAATACAATAAATAAAATTTTTTCAGGCAGCGAGTTGAAGGGCGTTCCCTGCGCTAGTATTTCCAACAAGGAAGTAGTTCAGGCGGCGTTCTTTGTTTTTTTAAGCAAACCATGTGGGAAGAGATGTTATGACTGTCAGCAAACAATACGTGTACGAATTTGAAAAGGGTGATGGAAAGAACAAGATGTTGCTGGGGGGCAAGGGCGCGAATCTGTGCGAGATGACGCAGATTGGCCTGAATGTTCCACCGGGGTTCACCATTACCACCGATGCGTGCAACGCCTATCTGGAAAAAAATAAACTGCCGGATGGTTTGATGGCAGATATCAAGACTCACATGCTGGCGCTGGAAAAGAAAACCGGCAAAGGTTTTGGCAGCGGCACAAACCCCTTGCTGGTCTCGGTGCGTTCCGGCTCGTCCATGTCCATGCCGGGCATGATGGATACCATCCTCAATCTCGGCCTCAATGAAACTTCACTCAAGGGGCTGATCAAGCAAACCAAAAACGAACGCTTTGCCTATGATGCCTATCGCCGTTTCATCCAGCTGTTCGGCAAGATTGCGCTCAACATCAGCGACGAGCACTTTGACGAGCGGATGGCTGCGATCAAGCGCAAATATGGCGCTCCATCGGACGTGGATTTGAATACCGATCATCTCAAGGAACTGGCGGGGGAATTTCTTGCTATCGTCGAGCGCCACAGCGGCAAACCATTTCCGCAGGATCCTTACGAACAGTTGGAAATTTCGGTGGGTGCGGTGTTCCGTTCCTGGATGGGCAAGCGCGCAGTGGATTATCGCAAGCAGTTCCGGATCACCAAGGATCAAGCCAATGGTACTGCAGTCAATATCTGCACCATGGTGTTCGGCAATATGGGTAATGATTCCGGCACCGGCGTGGGCTTTACGCGTAACCCCGGCACCGGCGAGAACCTGATCTACGGCGAATATCTGGTCAATGCGCAAGGCGAAGACGTGGTGGCGGGCATCCGCACACCCAAGGCCATCGCCGAAATGGAACAGGAAATGCCGGAGATTTACCGTCAGTTGATAACACTGCATAACCGGCTTGAATCGCATTACCATGAAATGCAGG
>JACREA010000139.1 GCA_016218465.1 Nitrosomonadales bacterium
CCTGCTCATGTTTTTTCCTTTCGTTAAGTGTTGTGGGGACAACACTCCGGAAGATAACTGCATGAGCAGGTGCTCTGACAGGCAAAGCCAGTCAGGCGATGACCACGTCCTTAGGACGTGGTTTTTAATTTGTTAATAAAATACGGATTAATACACCCTTCACAGTTTATATTATAAATAATATTCATCGCACGCAAAGGGCGCTATAGGTGTTTGCCTGATTATGGTGTAAGGAAACGGGAAAGCATGTTGTCAGTGTTTGACTGATAGAACAAGAATGGCGATGGAAGGAATAGCTGGCATCTGGAGAACTTCTTTGGCTCTCTTAAAACGGAGAGCTTGCATCATTACCGCTTTGTTATCCGCGAGCATGCCAGACAGAAAAAATTACGGCGATTGCCGTTGCCGCACCGCTTCAAACAAGCATATCGCCGTTGCTGCTGCGGCATTCAGCGATTCGATCTTGCCCTGCATCGGGATTGTTATTTTATTCGTTGCCAGATTCAGCAAGCCCTCAGACAGCCCGGCCCCTTCGTTGCCAATCAGAAATGCAACATTTCCGTGCAAGTCACTATCATATAGGCTGTGAGTGGCTTGCAAGCTAGCCGCCAATAGCGCGCCAGGAAAGGCTTTAGCGACACTCAATAAATCTTGTTGCTCGTATATACGTAACGAAAAGTGCCCCCCCATTGCGGCGCGCAGCACTTTAGGCGACCAAGCGTCGGCGCTGCCCGTAGAGAGAAACACCGCATCGCACCCCGCCGCCGCCGCCGAGCGCAGCATCGAGCCTAGATTGCCGGGATCTTGAATATCCTCCAGCAACAAGGCAAAGCGGCTTTCGGCTATCGTTCCTGCAGGCTGCGGCAAGTCGATCAATGCAAGAATGCCGGATGGTGTTTTCAGCTCGCTGAGTTCTGCGAACAGCTTGTCATCCAGTTGCGTCATTGGCGCGCCGGCTGCACGTTCAAGCAACGCCGATATTTCTGCGTCGTGCAACGCGGCTGAATTCAGCAGGATGTGTTGCGGTTGTTTTCCGGAATCAAGATACGCCGCCAGCAAATGCGTGCCATCCAGCAAGGTCTGACCTGTCTTGCCGCGTTGCCGCGCCGAACCGGCAAGTTTGGTGAGCTCCTTGAATAACGGGTTGTCGCGCGATTGGATATGCTTCATGCCGATCAGACTTTATCCCGCCACAGCCTCCGCAAGGGCATCCCCGGCGGGAGCCGCATTGCCTGAATCCGAACCGCCCGAATTGCCGGAATCGCTCGCCGAGCCAGCGTCAGGCGATGTCCCAATTTCCGGGGCGCGCGGCGAACTTTCTGCAACTGTATTATTTTCCAGCAACGAGCCGATTTCTTCCAGCGACGGAAGTTCCTGCAAGGCGCGCAGGTTCAGGTCATCGAGAAATTGCTTGGTGGTGGCGAATAATTCGGGTTTGCCGGGCGCATCGCGCGTACCGACCACCTCTACCCAGCCGCGAGCTTCAAGCGTCTTAAGGACTTGCGACGAAACTGCGACACCGCGTATTTCCTCAATGTCGCCGCGTGTGACCGGTTGGTGGTAGGCGATGATCGCGAGCGTTTCCAGCACGGCGCGCGAGTAGCGCGGCGGTTTCTGCGGGTTGAGCCGATCCAGATATTGCTGCATTTCCGGATTGGCGCGGAACCGCCAGCCGCTGGCCACGCGGGTCAATTCTACGCTACGCCCTTGCCAGTCCCGCGCGAGCTCTTCGAGCAGCGCTTCCATCTGGCGATTGTCCAGCGACACATCGCTGAGCTTCTTCAGTTCCGAAACCGGTAGCGGTTCCGAACTGGTCAGCAGTGCCGTCTCGAGTATGAGCTTGAACTGCTCGGTATTCATCTTCGTACCAAACAGATCGGTGCTGATCGAAACTTCGCCTGAACTGGATTCGGTATCCACCGGGGCTATCCCATCACTCCGGGGCACTTCATTCTGCGGTAATGGCTCGACTTGTCCTGACATAAATACTCCCCAATGTTTCGCTTTGCTGGATTTCCACCAGATATTCTTTGGCCAATTCTAGGATGGCAATGAAGGTGACGACCAGTTTCGCCACGCCGCCACTCACATCAAACAGCTTGTCGAACTCGACAAACTCGCCTCCTTGCAGACAGCGCAACACATGCGTCATCTGTTCGCGCACCGACAATTGTTCGCGGCGCACCTTGTGATGCTTGTTGAGCTTGGCGCGTGCGAGCAGGCCCAGCCAAGCCTGGCGCAAGTCTTCCACGCTGACTTCCGGCAGGCGTTCCCGCACGGTGTTTTCGATCAGCACTTGCACGATCTCGAAATCTCGCCCGGCTTGCGGCAATTCGTTGAGCTTTTGCGCGGCGAGTTTTATTTGCTCGTATTCCAGCAAGCGGCGCATCAGTTCGGCGCGCGGGTCTTCGCCGCTTTCCTCGCTGACCTTGGGCGGCCGCGGCAACAACATGCGCGACTTGATTTCAATCAGCACTGCTGCCATCAGCAGATACTCGGCAGCCAGTTCCAAGCGATGCTGGTGCATCATTTCGATGTAGGCCATGTATTGCCGGGTCAGTTCCGCCATCGGAATATCCAGCACATCGAGGTTGTGCTTGCGGATCAGGTATAGCAGCAAGTCCAGCGGTCCCTGGAAGCTTTCCAGCACCAGTTCAAGTGCGTCCGGCGGAATGTACAAGTCCGGCGGCAGCTCCTGCAGCGGTTCGCCGCGGATACGCGCAACTGGATGTAGCAGGAATTGTTGTTCGCTCATCGCCGGGTTAGCTGTAGCTCAGCCCCATCGCCTCGCGCACGTCGCGCATTGTTTCGGAAGCCATTTTGCGCGCCTTCTCGCAGCCATCGGCGATGATGTTGCGCACCAGCGCCGGGTCGTCCAGGTAAACTTGCGCGCGTTCGCGCA
>JACREA010000140.1 GCA_016218465.1 Nitrosomonadales bacterium
GCAGCAGTGAAGAAGCCAAGTGGTTCACGCCGTACTCAACAGAGCCTTCCGCCGTAGCCAACTGGTTGCCGATGTCGCGCACCATAAACAGGTCGCCTTCAGGTGTCTTGTCCAGCATGTTGGTATGCACCCGTGAATCCGAACAGGTGACCACGGTGGCGCGCGGCTTTTGCCCCTTGGCGAGATTCTGGAAGAACGCTGAATTATGCGCTGCGACATATGCTTTGTCTGCGCTCTGGATTTCCTTGATATAGGCTTGCGCCACAACCGCATCACCCGCGTGGTGATCGGCAGCATGGGCGATTGCAGGCATGGCAAATGCAACGGCGGCCAGCAAAGCCGCGACTTTATTACTGAACATACTATTCTCCCGTGTAAATTTGACTAAATACATGTTGCGTAAAACGCGGGGCAAAATCTAACAGGCAACGAGTGCTACCGCAATAGTTTTATTTGCCTCAAGCTATTTTCAGCTTGACCTGAGTATGCGTCTGGCCTGCATTGAGCAGACGTATTGGCAACATGGCCTCCCACGCATGCGGTAACGACCATGAATTGACCATCCTTGTCCGTGTAGTTTGGGTAGTATGGGCTGGACGCAGAATATAGGGTGTCACATCAGGATGACGTCGTACTGCTCCTGGTTGTACATCGTTTCAACTTGCAGCGAGATCGGTTTGGTGATGAAGTCAGAAAGCTGCGCGAGTGCCTGTGACTCCTCATCGAGAAACAAATCGATTACCTGCTGCGAAGCCATGATGCGATATTCGCGGGCGTTGAACTGGCGCGCCTCGCGTACAATTTCGCGCAGGATTTCGTAACACACAGTCTGCGCGGTTTTCACCTCGCCTCGCCCCTGACAAGTCGGGCAAGGCTCGCACAGCACATGCGCCAGGCTTTCGCGGGTGCGCTTGCGGGTCATCTCAACCAACCCCAGCGAAGAAAAACCGTTCACGCTGACGCGCGTATGGTCGCGCGCCAGGGCTTTCCTGAATTCTTCCAGCACCGCGTCACGGTGCTCCAGCGTGTCCATGTCGATGAAATCGCAGATGATGATACCGCCAAGATTGCGCAAACGCAGTTGCCGTGCAATAACCTGAGTGGCTTCCAGATTGGTCTTGAAGATGGTGTCGTCGAAATTGCGCAGCCCGACGAAACCGCCGGTGTTCACGTCCACGGTGGTCATGGCTTCGGTCTGGTCAATAATGAGGTAGCCGCCTGATTTCAGATCGACACGCTTGGATAATGCGCGCTCGATCTCCTCTTCCACTCCATACAAATCGAACAAAGGGCGCACTCCCGGATAATGCTCAAGCCGCTCTGCTGCGATGGAATTGTAGGCCTGCGCAAACTCCAGCATCCTTTGGTAGGTGCTGCGCGAATCGACCAGAATGCGCGTTGTTTCATTACTGACAAAATCGCGAAGCACACGCAAGCTGATATCGAGTTCCTGATACAGCAGTTGCGGGGCACTGGCGGTTTTCGCAGCTGCCTGTAAATTCCCCCAAAGCTTGTCCAGATAGGCGATATCGGCATCAAAATCCAGCTCCGCCGATGCCTCCGCCACGGTGCGGATGATGTAGCCGCCCGGATGCTCAGGCGTCAATGCGGCTTGCAGCCTGGCGCGCAACGCATCGCGCTGCTCTTCGCTTTCTATGCGCTGCGACACGCCGATGTGTGACTCTTGCGGCAGGTACACCAGCAAGCGTCCGGCGATACTGATCTGAGTGGATAGCCGCGCGCCCTTGCTGCCGAGAGGCTCTTTGATGGCTTGCACCAGAAGGTTCTGCCCTTCGAACAGAATTTTCTCAATCGGTTTGGCTGCATCGGCGTTATTGCTGTTCTCCCAGATGTCGGCTACATGCAGAAATGCCGAGCGCTCCAGTCCGATGTCGATGAATGCAGACTGCATGCCCGGCAGCACGCGTATGACCCTGCCAAGATAAACATTGCTGACGATACCGCGATTGCTGCCGCGCTCGATATGCAAGTCCTGCACTGCGCCAAGCTGCATCACTGCAACCCGGGTTTCCTGAGGTGTGACGTTGATAAGTATCTCTTCGCTCATGGCGCGGGGTAATCGAAGCGTTGCAGCAACTGCACAGTTTCAAATAGCGGCAAGCCCATGACACCGGAGTAGCTTCCGGAAATATGTTCGATGAACGCCCCGGCATATCCCTGAATGGCATAGCCGCCGGCTTTATCCCTGTACTCGTGGGTTAACAGGTAGCGGCGAATACGCTCTTCGCTGAGAGCGGTAAAACGCACCGTGGAGATGGAAAGTGCAGTTTCAACATGCTCATCCATCGCGATTGCAACCGAGCTGAGCACTCGATGTTCCCGCCCGGAAAGCTGGCTCAGCATCGCGGCGGCCTGTTTGTCATTGTCCGGTTTGCCGAAAATCCTGCCGTCCATCGTGACCGTGGTATCGGCAGCCAGCACCGGAAAAGGAGGCAGGTTGCGCAATCCGAGCATGGCGTAACCCGCTTCTGCCTTGGCGCGGCTAACACGCTGCACATAATCCTCCGGCTGCTCATCGGCATGGGGTATTTCATCCACATCCACATTGCGGCGCGGATCTGAACGCAATAACAGCATCTCGAAATTGACGCCGATCTGTTTAAGCAGCTCGCGGCGGCGCGGGCTCTGGGAGGCGAGGTAGATGCGTGGCTTGATGATTTTCATAACTTCACCCGCTAAAAACTTCTTTCCGCAGATTATATGGATTAGCGCAGATTAAGTGTGTGTCATGATCAATCTGCGTGAATCTGTGTAATCTGCGGATAATATTTTTCATTCGCGATGATAGGGGTGATTGTGCATCAAGCTATACGCCCGATACAACTGCTCGGCAAGCAACACCCGCACAAATGCGTGTGGCAAGGTAAGCGCGGACAAGGCCAATAGCTGCTGCGCCGCCGATGATGAACGCCACATCGCCCCCCTCGCGCATCCAGCCCTGCATCTGTGCGGCAAATTGTTTGGTGGTCGGCTGTGCTCCGTGCTCATCCATCGCGATGCGCAGGCAATGTTGCGGCAGCGCGGCAAGGATGCGCTGCGCTTCGGCTTCCATGATCTGCATCGTCGTCTTGCCGATAGTACGAGGTTCTGGCTTTACCTCCACCAACTCGATCTTCAATTCGCGCGGCATCCGCTTGGCGTATTCGTTAAATCCCGCCGTGACCCAGTCCGGCATCTTGTGGCCTACCGAGACGATGAGCAGCTTCATAAAACTAAAAAAAACAATTTGAGCCAGAGGACACAGAGAGCACAGAGAAAACCTTCTGAATGCGCTTTCTCTGTGTCCTCTGTGTCCTCTGTGGCTAAAAGATTTTCGGGTTTCATGCCTCTTTTGGAGCCTTAGCCAGCTTGGGCCGCGCCGCTTGCGCCTTGCTCCATAACTCTTCAAGGTTGTAATAATCGCGGACTGCAGGCTGCATGATGTGCACCAGCACTTCGCCAAGGTCAATCAGGATCCACTCGCCGCTTTCCTCGCCTTCGCGGCCATAAATCTGTTCGCCGCGCTCCTTGAGACTGACCGCCACGTTGTCGGCAAGCGCCTTGGTCTGCCGCGTGGATTGGGCGCTGGCGATGACCATACACTCGAACATCGAGCTGAGCTTGCTGGTGTCGATCACGGTAATGTTGTTGGCCTTGATTTCTTCGAGCGCGTCGACAACAGCTTGGGTCTTTTTCTTGGTAGTCAGCATGGTTTATACAGGTGATGTTGATGAATGTAATCGGCCACCGCGTTGGGCAGGAGGTAGCGTATCGTGCGATTTTCCGCAACACGGTTGCGTATCAGCGTGGCGGAGATTTCCAGTTTGGGGATGACCAGTTCGACAACCCCGCCGTTTGGTTTCTGCGGCAAGGCATCCACCGAGCACAGGCGTTGTTGATAGTGCTGGCGCAATTTCACCGGCGCGTTGTGGATGCGTTCCTCAATCGTAAAGCCGGGACGATAGCCGACCACGATGTGCGCCAGTTCGAACAATTGCTCCCATTTGTGCCATGTATGCAATTGCAGGAATGCATCA
>JACREA010000141.1 GCA_016218465.1 Nitrosomonadales bacterium
CAATATATGGGGCATGTCCTAAAGAAGTGAGATGAGTGGAAGGATGCCTCGGCATCCTTCCACGATTCCTTGTAGGAGAAGTAAAGATTCACAGTTAGAGGGAGACCTCTAACCTAAGCTTGATGTGC
The DNA here is from genome assembly GCA_016218465.1 of Nitrosomonadales bacterium. Lineage (GTDB taxonomy): Bacteria > Pseudomonadota > Gammaproteobacteria > Burkholderiales > Gallionellaceae > Gallionella. Next base: position 129 of record JACREA010000141.1, read on the forward strand.
GCTAAATTGAGAAACTGCGGGCACGGCTTAGGTTAGAAGTATTCAGAAATAAAAATCTGGAAAAATCAACCAACAGATTCTCCATGAGACCGGGAGAAGAAGGATACGGGCATCAAGATGATAGCAATCAAACAATATATTAATCTCTTCAAACTACGCATAGGTTTCGTTATTACTCTGGCGGCCTTGGGCGGCATGGCAATTACCCCGGGTCAAGCGCTGACGAGCTTGCAAGTCCTGATTCTGTCGCTGACAGTTATGATGGCCTCTGCAGCTGCGGGAGCTTTCAACCAATACTTTGAACGCGATATCGATGCAAAAATGGCGCGTACAAATAACCGCCCTTTTGTAAATGGTTTTCTTCAGCATGGCCGCAAGTGGTTGGTGATAATCGGTGCAATGCTTGCGGTTGCGGTAACATCCGCTGCCTTTGCGTTTAATGCGATAACGGCACTGAACATATTCCTCGGTGCATTTACCTACGCTATTGTTTATACGGCTTGGCTGAAACGGCGCACTTGGTTGAACATTGTGTTTGGTGGATTGGCGGGAAGCTTTGCGGTGCTTGCCGGTGCGGCAGCAGTCGATCCTTCGTTTGGTCCGCTTCCCGGGCTGCTTGCATTGGTGCTTTTCCTGTGGACCCCTCCACATTTCTGGAGCCTGGCGATAGTCATTCGCGATCAATACGCAGCAGCTGGAGTGCCTATGCTTCCGGTGATAAAGGGCGACAAGAAAGCGGCACGCATTATTTTGGGGCACACCATCCTTCTGGTATTAGTTTCCCTTATGCCCGGGTTTTACGGCTTGGGTTGGATCTATCTGACCGGAGCTTTATTGGGTGGAGCCTATTTCATTATCAAGAGCGTACAACTACTGAACCATCCCACCAAACAGGCGGCTATGGCCAATTTCTATGCATCGCTGATACATTTTAGCGTGTTGATGATTGCCCTAATGTTGGAAGTGAATTTCGCCACCTGAATTCAATTTTGTTTGACTCGGCATCAAGAAACAGAAACATGGGGATGCATCTCCATGTCGGCAGCATCGATAAAGGGAACCTCTAAAATCATCGGTACAGCAGCTATTGTTTTTACGAAGATATTCATGAGTCCCGTCACGCTTTAAGCTGCCTTAATTATCAGGCGGACTAAATATAATGCACTGGTTCCAGTACCCATAAATGCCATACCAAATTTCTGTTATGTCATTTCCAAAGGTCGTGTTTATTCAAACCTCTTTGGGGATGATTATTTTTGCCGATCACAATCTGGAACGGGTTGCCAGGGATATATTTCTTCGTTTCGGACACTGTGCAACAAGATTAAGGAAATCACTATGCGCGCTAAAAATTTAGCCTGCCTGTTATTGTGCGCCGCAATTGGACACCCACAATATGCATTCGCCGCTGCATTCTGCCCGGTAACCTCGGACGGGAAAATTCGTATAGATGAGTGTAGGTACAGCTCTAACGAAGCGTGCAAGCAAGCAAATGAGAGCAAAAGAGATTGCGTAGCCGATCAGCCACCTCCATCGACCAATGCACCGTATTGCTTGATAATGGGAGCGTTCGAAGTTTGCGACAAATACTATGACTATGAGTCATGCGAACAAGAAGCCCAAAAACGAATCGGCAGTTGTATGGTAAACCCGTATTACAAAAGCCCTGACAAATAACAGCCTTTGCATTTTTCAATCAACCGCTATGCGGTGTAATTTTGCCCCATAGCGTCGGCCAATACAAAGTTATAAATTCTTTCAGGCTGAACCTATTGGAGCACATTCATCTCTCGACATACAAACATGGCGTGGCCTGAAAAAAAACGGTATCTCGAATTGCTTGAAGCGCTTGCATTCAAACATGCGAAGCGGTGGCTGGGCATATGTGCAATCTCAACCCTGATAATTATCGGATATTTCAACGTTGGCCATTCGGCAAACCGGCTTGGCGGCAACGCTTCTGCCGCTCCCGCGACTCAATTAAATCTTGATCAAATATCCACCGCCGGCGATGCCTCGGCAAAACCGGCAACAAAGCTTTGGGTATGCCCCATGCATCCCCAGGTTATCAAAGAGCAGCCAGGTGTATGCCAGATTTGCGGCATGGATCTGGTGAATATGGAGCAGCCAGGCACGCACCAATCCGGGCATAGCCACGGCGTGCATCTCGACACAGCCTCGCAGCAGAAGCTGGGAGTACGTTTAGCCGCAGCCGAATGGCGAACGCTGAGCCAGGACATCCACGCCTATGGCAATGTGGTTGCCGATGAAAGCTTGGCTTTCAACCTTAGCGCGAAACTTGAAGGGGTAATCAAAAAACTCCATGTAAATTCAATTGGACAGCAAGTAGAGGCAGGGCAAGTGATTTATGAAATATATTCCCCTGAGTTGCTTAAATCCCAGTTCGAATTCGTCGAATTGCTTAAGGAAAAAAATAAGCTTTTGCAGGTCATGATGTCCGATGATGCGCATACAACCGCATATACAATGCCCGAGGACGAGATGATGGATGTGAGAATAAATGCAAAAAACCGCAACCTTTACACTGAAAAATTTCTCTATGTTGATGCTGGCGAACTGATTGAAGAACTCAATAGAACCTACAGGCCAAAGGAAGTAGTTGAAATACGTGCTCCGCAGCCCGGTTTCGTTACCAAGATCGAGGTTCATGAAGGCAGCGCTGTCAAGCCGATGGATAACCTGTTTTCCTTCGCCAACCCTTCGCGGGTCTGGATCGATGTGCCGCTTTTCCCCGATCAACTGGCTTGGGTAAAAGATAGGGATGAGGTGACGGTACGCCTGCCAAAGTCCAACACGCCGGAAATCAAGGCACGTCTGCAATTTATCTCCCCAATGATTGATAGCACGACGCGCACTGTGCAGGCACGGTTAAGCGTTAACAATACCAAAAACCAACTGCTCATAGGCTCCTTCCTCGATGTCATCATTCACGCCAAGCCGCATAAGGCGCTTGCCGTGCCCCGCTCGGCGGTAATGCGCACCGGCAAGGGCGATTGGGTAATGCTGGCCGAGGGCGAAGGACACTTTACGCCAGTCGAAGTGAAAACCGGAATTGAAGCCGCCGATTCCATTGAAATCACTGCCGGTTTGCAAGCCGGCGATCAGTTTGCGGTAAACGGGCAATTCTTATTGGATGCGGCGGCATCGATAAGTGATGCCGCGCAGCGCATGCATAACAACCACGATGCAGGCAAACATTAACGTGAAACTCGCGTTGCGAGGGAAACGGGCATGGCGGGTTTCATCATCAGTAGTGGCATATTTGCCATGCCCGTTAGGCACAAAAAGTTTTGCCACAAAGAAATGCTAATTTTTCGCGTCTCTAACGCGAAGATTTTTTGGACTCAAGCATGATTGCACGCATCATCAAATTGTCGCTGAAAAACCGTATCCTAGTGCTGCTAGGCGCCGTGTTGGTGGCGGGCTGGGGAATATAGTCCTCGCGCAACATGGCGCTGGACGCCATTCCCGACCTTTCCGATGTTCAGGTCATTATCAAAACCGCCCATCCGGGCCAACCGCCGCAGGTAGTGGAAGATCATGTCACTTTCCCGCTCACTTCCGAGTTGCTGTCGGTGCCGGGTTCAACCGCAGTGCGCGGCTTTTCCATGTTCGGCGAATCATACGTGTATGTGATTTTCCGGGACGGTATTGACCCATACTGGGCACGCTCGCGCGTGCTGGAATATATAAGCCAGATTGAAGACCGCCTGCCGCGGGATGTCATCCCCACGCTGGGGCCGGACGCATCAGGCGTAGGCTGGGTATTCGAATACGCCCTGGTGGATCACCATCACCGCTACGATACCGATCAATTGCGCACAGTGCAGGATTTCTTCCTCAAATACGAATTGCAAAGCCTGCCGGGGGTGGCCGAGGTCGCCAGCATCGGCGGCATGGTGCGGCAATTCCAGATCGAAGTGAACCCCATCCGGCTGGCGGCGTATAACTTGAGCCTGGAACGTGTCGAGCAAGCAATCCGCGACAGCAATGTGACAGGGGGCGGCTCGGTGATGGAAATGGGACGTGCCGAATATGTCGTGCGCGCGCAGAATTACCTGAAGAGCATGGATGACTTCCGGCGTATTCCGTTGGCGGCCAACGCGCAAGGCGTGCCCATCCGCCTGGAAGATGTGGCGGAAATTCAGGTCGGGCACGAGTTGCGCCGCGGCGTGACCGATCTGGACGGGCAAGGCGAAGTGACCGGCGGTATCGTCATCATGCGCTACGGCGAAAACGCGCTCAAGACCATCACGCGCGTCAAGGCACGGTTAAAAGAATTGCAGGGCGGGCTGCCCCCCGGCATCGAGCTGGTGGTCACTTATGACCGTTCCGGGGTAATCAACCGCGCCATCAAAACGTTAAGCGAAAAACTGGTCGAGGAATCGATCATCGTCGCCATGGTATGCCTCGCATTTTTATTCCACTTGCGCTCCTCATTGGTGGCGGTTGGAACGCTGCCGATCGGCATTCTGGCCGCTTTCGTCATCATGGAAAGCCAGGGTGTAACCGCCAACATCATGTCGCTGGGCGGCATCGCCATCGCCATCGGCGCGATGGTGGATGCCGCGGTGGTGATGATAGAAAATATGCACAAACATCTGGAGCGCGCGGGCGACCAGCCAGACTACTGGAAAATCACCTCCCAGAGCGCGCTCGAAGTGGGGCCGGCCTTGTTCTTTTCGCTGCTGATCATCACCGTATCCTTCCTGCCGGTGCTGACGCTCACCGGGCAGGCAGGCAAGCTGTTCGCTCCGCTCGCCTACACCAAGACTTATGCCATGGCCGCGAGCGCGGCGCTCGCCATTACTTTGGCTCCGGTGCTGATGGGATACTTCATTCGCGGACGCATCGCCCCAGAACAGAGCAATCCGTTGAACCGGCTACTGCATTCGCTTTACCGCCCGGTATTAATGGCCGCGCTGAAGGATCGCAAACTTTCCCTGGTGATCTGTCTGCTATTTCTGCTGAGCGCTGTCTGGCCTCTTGCCAAACTGGGCAGCGAGTTCATGCCGCCGCTTAACGAGGGCGATCTGCTTTATATGCCTACCACGCTGCCAGGTGTGTCGATAGACGAAGCGGCCAATATTCTGCAAATCACCGACCGCCTGATCGCGCAAATGCCCGAAGTCGAGCGCGTGTTTGGCAAGGCCGGGCGCGCCAATTCCGCCACCGATCCTGCGCCGCTTTCGATGCTGGAAACCA
>JACREA010000018.1 GCA_016218465.1 Nitrosomonadales bacterium
GAAGACCCCGAGTTCGCGCGCCGCTTCCGGGTCAAGGTGGACTTTGCCGAAAGTTTTACGTCCAGCGACGAGACGCGCCGCGCTTCTGCCATTTTCGTCGCTAACGCCTGCCGCGACCTGGGGCTGCCGCATTTTTCCGCCGCAGCCGTGGCGCGCATACTCGAGGATGGGCATCGCAACGTGAGCGATCAATCGCGTCAGAGCGCAATTTTCGCCAGCGTCGAGGCGCTGGTGATGGAAAGCGCGGCGCTGTGCCGCGCACGTGCCGGCCGTGTGGGCGCGACGTCAACTGTCGGGACACCAATTGTTGGACCACAGGATGTCGAAGCTGCAATTGCCGCACGCACCAAACGCCACGATTATCCCGACCAGCGCCTGCAGGAAGCCATCGCCGAAGGAGATTTGCTGATCGACGTGCATGGCGGAAAAACGGGACAGATCAACGGCCTGACCCAGGTGTACCTGGGAGATTACCGTTTCGGGTTTCCGGTGCGCGTAACGGCGCGCACCTATGCAGGCGAGGACGGCCTGCTGAACATCGAGCGCGAAGTGGAAATGTCCGGACCGATCCACGACAAGGGCGTGCTGATCCTGCAGAACTACCTGTCCGCGCTGTTTGCCCATATCGCGCCGCTCGCGCTCAACGCCTCGGTGGTGTTCGAGCAGGAATACAGCGGTGTCGAAGGTGACTCCGCTTCCTGCGCCGAACTTTATGCCTTGCTCTCGTCCCTGTCGGATATCCCTCTCAAGCAGGGCATTGCCGTGACTGGCGCAGTCAATCAGCACGGCGAAGTATTGCCGGTAGGCGGACTTAACGAAAAAATCGAGGGTTACTTCCGCGTCTGCGAAAAAGCTGGACTGGATGGCAGCCAGGGCGTGCTGATCCCATACCGCAACCGCCGTCACCTGATGCTGGAACGTAATGTCGTCGAGGCTGTCGAAAAGGGCCTGTTCCATATCTACACGGCGGAGCATGTGAGCGCGGGAATCGAGCTGCTCACCGGTTGCCCGATGGGCGTGGCGGACAATGCGGGCGATTTCCCGCCCGGCAGCGTACTGGGCAACGCCCAGAAAACCCTGATGGCCTATCGCCGTGCCTGCCAGGCATCGGAGCACCAGAAATCGGGGCGCAAGCATTTGCACTAAACCCAAAAAATGCAGTTATCCACGAAAGGCACGAAAAACACGAAAAAATCCAAAGAGTTTAATGCTACGAATCGGTATCCAATAGGCGAGTCGCTGAGACAACGCAACTTCTAGCTTCCAGTTTTATTTCGTGCCTTTCGTGCATTTCGTGGATCAATCGCCGTTCTCAGGCAAATGACAGCAAAACCTCAAAAAAAACCCATCGGTGTTTTCGACTCCGGCGTCGGCGGACTGTCGGTGCTGCGCGAGATCCGCCGCGAACTGCCGGGGGAAGACCTGCTGTATGTGGCGGACTCCGGCCATGCGCCGTATGGCGATAAATCCAGCGACATGATTGAGACGAGGTCGATTGCCATCGTCGAATTTCTGCTGAGCCGCCACGCCAAGGCCATCGTCGTCGCCTGCAATACCGCGACCGGGGCCGCGGTTGAGACGCTACGCGCAAGATTCTCCGTGCCTATCGTCGCGATGGAACCTGCGGTAAAACCGGCGGCGGCACACACAAAATCTGGCGTGATCGGAGTGCTGGCCACCAACGGGACGCTAGGCAGCGACAACTTTGCGCGATTACACGAACGATTCGGAGCAGAGGTAGATATATTGGTTCAGTCCTGCCCCGGTTTGGTCGAACGAGTGGAGGCTGGCGATTTGTCCGGTGACAAGACCAGGACATTGATCGAAAAATATCTTGCACCGTTGCTGGCGCAACAAGCCGACACCATCGTGCTGGGATGCACGCACTACCCCTTCCTTGCCACGCTGATACAAGAGATAGCCGGGCCGTCTGTTGCCATCATCGATCCCGCCTCAGCCGTTGCGCGCGAACTTCGCCGCCGGCTGGCGAGCGCCAACCTGTTATCAGTTGAGAATCGTGCAGGTACAGAACGGTTCTGGACCAGTGCGCAACCGGAGAAGACGCAGCCGGTGATCGCGCAATTGTGGAGGGTAGATACCGAGGTATGCAGCCTGCCGAATCCAGCCTGAGCCAACCTGTGGGAATGCAGATTTATTCGTCGTCATTGCGAGATGCGCAGCGACGCGGCAATCCAGAAGTTTATTTTCATCCAATACTGGATTGCCACGTTTCCTGCCGCACATTGGCCAACCTTGCCGCACAGGCGGAGAACACGCTTAGTTTGTCCCGCTTTATTGGCGGTAGGTTGCGTGACACTCTACGCAATACTGCATCGTTTTATTTAATGCACGTAATGACGCTTTAGCATCTTTGGTATTCAGGACATCACCGAGATCGTCACCACTCTTGTGAAAAGCCATTCCCATCGTCATATATTTTTCATTATTAAACATGCTGCACATCTTTTGCATTTCCGGAGTTAAGCCAAGCTCGGTATGCGCTATTTTCGAGGCGTCCTTAAATTTGTCTTCCGATATTAAGCTGATGATCGACTGGATTGCTTCCAAATGCGCGCGCATGTTTGATAACTGGTGCTGTTTCATGCCCCCTGACACACCCAAAGAAGTTCGCGTATCCATCATGCTCATGTCGTGTTGATGGCTTTGATGTTGCATTTTTTCGTCAGATGCGAATACCGCATTCAAGCCAACTATCCAGATGAATGCTAAAACAGCGATTAAAATTCTTTTCATGCTTTGGATTCCTCATGTGATGAGATCGACTGTAGTCGGCCTCGTTTGTTCAGGGAAATTTTGCTGCTTCCTGCGTCCGCCTACAGCTTGATGAAATTCTCGCGGTAATATTTCATCTCGCTGATGGATTCGTAGATATCGGCCAGCGCCTCGTGCTTGCCGTGTTTTTTTACCCCCTGCGCCATGTCCGGCTTCCAGCGCTTGGCCAGCTCCTTGAGCGTGCTCACGTCAAGGTTGCGGTAATGAAAATAATCTTCCAGCTTCGGCATCCAGCGCGCCAGGAAGCGCCTGTCCTGGCAAATCGAGTTGCCGCACATCGGGGAGGTGCGCGTCGGCACATATTCCTTGAGGAACTCAAGCATCTGCTCTTCAACGGCGGCTTCGTCCAGTTCGGATGCTTTCACCTTGTCGATCAGGCCGGATTTGCCATGCGTCGACTTGTTCCACGCATCCATGCCGTCCAGAATGCTGTCGGGCTGATGCACCACCAGCACCGGGGCTTCGGCAATGGTTTCCAGATTGTTGTCGGTGATCACCAGCGCGACTTCGATCACGCGGTCGTTGTCCGGATTCAGGCCGGACATCTCCATGTCTATCCAGATAAGGTAATTTTGATTTTGTGCCATAATTCGTACGTCTGACAAATGAACTGTAAGGCGCATATTGTGTCATATTATCCGTGCCCCTTACGAACACTGAAGGGCACTTCTAAAAAACCAAATTTCGTCGCAATACGGCGTTGCTCACAAAAAATAGCTCCTTACATATAAAACATATGCTGCGTCGCAATTTTTTGCTCGCGCCTTGTCTTGCTTATAACCAGCCACTTGGCCGACGTTCTTTGGCGGCCTAGTGGAATGGCCAGGAGTTTCACCAGAACTTTGAATTTTTAGAAGCGCCCTAAATTCCATCATGAACGCTACGCAATTCACTTTTGTTCTCCTCGCCGCGCTCGCGCTGACCACGGTCGCCAAGTTGTGGCTGGCACGCCGCCATCTGGCATATATCGCCGCGCATCGCGCCGCTGTGCCGGAGGCGTTCAGTAAAAAGATCGCGCTCACCGATCACCAGAAAGCGGCGGATTACACTTCCGCAAAAACCCGCTTCGGCATGCTTGGCATCCTGTTCGACGCTGCGCTGTTGCTGCTTTTCACGCTGGCGGTTCGGATCGAGGTGGCTCCGGTGTGATCGTATTGCCATGCGGGGCGGGCAAAACAATTGTCGGCATGGCCTGCATGGAGAGGGTTCAATCCTCCACGCTCATCCTGACTACGAGCGTAACCGCCGTGCGCCAGTGGATTGCCGAATTGCTCGATAAGACGAACCTCCATGAGGATC
>JACREA010000142.1 GCA_016218465.1 Nitrosomonadales bacterium
CCAGCCGTGATGCGGTGTCCGAGCCGCGCACGCAATCCTGCAGGCGTTTCGCCACTTCCTTCAGCAGCAGGTCGCCGACCTCGTGTCCGAACGTATCGTTGACCGGCTTGAACTTGTCGAGGTCTATGAACATCAGCGCCGTGTGCGCCTTGTCCCGTTGCGCCCTGGCGATCGCCTGCCGCAGGCGGTCGGCGAACAGCGTCCTGTTGGGCAGGCCGGTGAGCAAGTCGTAGTGCGCCAGGTGGCGGATGCGCTCCTCCTCGATCTTGCGCTCAGTGATGTCGGAGAACACCGCCACATGCTGGGTAAGGCCACCCTTCTCGTCGTACACCCGGTTCAAGGAGAACCATCCGACATAAATCTCGCCGTTCTTGCGGCGGTTCCAGAGTTCACCTTTCCAGGTGCCGTCGGCGGTCAGCGTTTCCCACAACTCCCTGAAAAATTCCGGCGGGTGCTTGCCGGAGGAAAACATCTTCGGGTCCTTGTCTATCACCTCGTCCGGTGGGTAGCCGGTGATCCGGGTGAACGATGGGTTGACCGCGATGATGCGGTTGTCCGGGCTGGTCACCATCACAGCCTCGTCCACGGTTTTGAATACGGTGGCGGCGAGCCGCAGCCCCATCTCGCGTTCGATCAGTTCCCGGTTCATCCTCCGGGCCGCGTGCAGGGCCAGCGCCCGGCCATGCACCAGCAGCCAGGTAAGCAGCGCGAACAGCAGGCTTGCGCCGATGCCGGCGATGGCGATGAATTTCGGCTTTTCCCTGTCTACCTGCGCTTCGAAACTGGGCAGGGAATGGACGCTGGTCGTCCAGGTGTGCCCGGCGATACTAATGTGCTGGAAATTCCGGAAGAGGGGGTGCTGGTGTTGGACGAGGGGATTGGAGTCGTACATCACTGTCTTGTCCGACGCTTCTCCCCCGTCATAGACTTCGATGTCGAGGTCGCTGGAGAGATTGCCGAGGGTGCCGTTCATCAGATCATCCATGCGAAATACCGAGCTGACCCAGCCGGTGATGTTGGCGCGGCGCTCGGCAACGGTGCCGTGCGGGGCATCGTGTTTATAAACGGGCAGGAACATCAGGAAACCTGCCTGCGCATCCTTGTCGGTTTCAAACAGCAGCCTGATCTTGCCGGTAACGGCGGCCTGGCCGGTATCGCGCGCCCGTTCCATGGCGGTGCGGCGCACCGGCTCGGAGTAGGTGTCATAGCCGAAGATAACCAGGTTGCGCTCGTCAAACGGCTCGGCGTAAATCACCGGAGTGTAGAAGCCGCGCTCGCCCTCTGGATAGATGGTGTATCCGGGAAAACCTTCCTTGCGCACGGCGGCGATGTGTTTGTCTCTTTGTGCCAGCGGCACGATGGGGGCAAAGCGGACACCCTGAATGCCGGGGTAAGTTTCCTTCAGCCGCAGCCTGGCGATGTAGTCGCGGAATTCGTCGCGCGTCACGCTGCCGGCATGGGCGAGCAGGCCGTCCACCCCGCGCATCATCTGCTCATAGACCGCCATGCGCTGTTCAACACGACCGTTGGCATCGCGCACAAGGGAATCAAATCTGGCTTGCAGCACCTGCGCGGCATTTTGCCGCGTATGCTGCCACAGTTGGTAGGTGGCAGCGAGGCTGGCGGCGAGCACCAGCCAGGGCATAACCAGGGCGAGGCGATCCCATTTCAGCTTGCTCGCGCCGAGCAAGGAATCGAAGTTGTCAACTTCTTGCCTCATGCTTCTGTTAGACATTTGAGGGGCTTTCGGTTATTCGTTGTCCCAACGGACAGGTTTAATACTACCACTTTTATCCTGCTGAAAGATGAGCCAGTCATCCAGGAGGCCGCACCGGATGTCCCATCCTGGTACATTTCAGAGGACCGGCTTGACCGCTTCAAAAACCAAATAATCCGACAGGCAGCGTCGGATCAAATCGCGACTGCTACAGCTTATCAATAAACTGCCGCATGGAAACTTCGAGCGCGGCAAAATCCGGGTTGTACATCAGGCGGCGCAAAATGCCTGCTTTCAGGTTTCCCCCGGTAATCTCGCCTTGCGGCATCTGTCCGGGGCGCGCAAGACATGCGGAGTATTTTTCCATCTCGTCGGGATAATAATGCACGCAATTGGAATACTCTCCCGACACGCCATAGTGCGCATCGCTGCCGGGCAGCACGATGGAGGTGTGCGCAGAACTTATTATGTTTTGCCCGGGCACAACGCTATTCACCAGTTCCAGTTTTTCCGCCGGAACGCCCGGAAAATGTTTTTCCGGATTAGTAGTGTAAAGCACCAGTTTGCTGGACGGGTTGCGCGCGCGCGCGATGAATTCGATAGTTGCAGAAGATTTGACGGTCACATCATCTTCGCTGGCTGCGGCGAATACCGGGATGCTTAATTCATGCGCATGTAATCGCGCGTCAAGTTCCTTGTCCAGCGCATACATCTGCGCGGCGGCGTTTTTCGGGAAGGACTCATATTTGTAAATGTCGCTGTCCGGCTTGATATCCACCCATTTTGCCGGCGGGATCAGCCAGCTATACAGCTTGTGCAGGTTCGCATATGCCGCGCGCGGCGAGACCCTGAATGCGGGAGAGAACAGGAACAACCCGCGCACCCGTTGATCGCGCAGGCTCTGGTAAACGCTCAACGCGCCGCCGGCAGAATAGCCTGCCAGATAGATTTCATCTGCCTCATCAGCCAGCCTGCCGGTGCCATAGGCCACCGCCTTGGCCCATTCCTGCCATTTTATTTCCAGCAAATCCCCAGGCTGCGTCCCATGGCCCGGCAACAGGATTGCCATGACGCGAAAACCGTTCTGCTGAAAGAACGCAGCCAGATGACGCATGAAATAAGGGGAGTCGCTCAGACCATGGGTAAGCAGCACGCCACGCCGGTAAATTTTATTCCGGCCGGACGGGAAACCGGCGGGTGGTTTCAGTTCGAACGGCGCGTTGCCGTCGACGATTTTTTCGAGGTTGGCAGCATCCAGTGCGGAATGCGCTTTGTTCAGCATGTCCCGGCTACGAGCGACATAATCGGCAAACGCCAACTGGCTGCCATTGAACCGTGAGTTCAAACCAGACGGACGGTGTCTCGTTTCAAGCGATGGAGTTGACGGTCTCAAAATGCTTTGCGATTGCTGCATCACCACCTCTGCTCGGGATACTGTTTTTGTCGTTAATGCACGGCAACATCAACCATACAACTTGCGGCCCCGGATGCGTGCGCGGTGTGCTTTGCGCTGTTCGCTCTCGGTGAGCGGCTTGGGCTTTGACCCTTCGAACGGATTCTTGCTGGAGTTGTACTGGATCCTGAGCGGCGTGCCCTTTAACTTGAATATCTCGCAGAAGGTGCGCTCCAGATAGCGCGTGTAGCTGGCTGACACGTCGTCGAGCACGCTGCCGTGGATCACGATCAGCGGCGGGTTGCTACCGCCCTGATGTGCATAGCGCATCTTGGGGGTAAAGCGCCCGCTTTTTGGCGGCGCCTGCTTTTCCAGCGCGCCTATCAGGGCACGAGTGAGTTTCGGCGTGGACAGTTTGGCCATTGCCGCCGCATAGGCTTCATCAACCGACTTCAACACCTTATCCACTCCGGTGCCATTCAGCGCGGAAATAAAATGCAGCTTGGCGAAGCTCAGAAAATGCAGCTTGCGCTCGATGTCGCGCTTGACCTGATCGCGGTGATATTCATCCAGCCCGTCCCATTTGTTGACCGCCAGCACCAG
>JACREA010000143.1 GCA_016218465.1 Nitrosomonadales bacterium
CTGCGCAAATCCAGCCCCGCACTGACTTCGCGCAACAGGTAGGAGGATAATGGCATCGCTTCGCGCACGCGCTGCTCGAAAACATCCTTGCCGAATTCGCGGATAAAACTGTCGGGATCATGCTCAACCGGCAGGAACAGGAAACTGATGTGCTTGCCGTCCTGCAAATACGGCAGCGCGTTTCCCAGCGCGCGCCAGGCCGCTTTCTGCCCGGCCTTGTCGCCGTCAAAACTGAATACGATATGCTCGGCAAGGCGCAATAATTTCTGCACGTGATACGGCGTGGTCGCCGTACCCAGCGTCGCCACGGCATATTCCACGCCGTGTTGCGCCAGCGCCACCACGTCCATATAACCTTCCACCACGAGCACCTGCTGCGTGGCGCGGATGGCTTTCTGCGCCTGGAACAAGCCATACAGTTCGCGGCCTTTCTCGAACAGCGGCGTTTCCGGCGAATTCAGATATTTTGGCTCACCTTTGTCCAGCACCCGTCCGCCGAAGCCGATGACTTGGCCGCGCACGTTGACGATGGGGAACATGATGCGGTCGCGGAAGCGGTCGTAACGTTTCCCCTCGTCGCTGGAAATCACCAAGCCGGTCTCTTCCAGCACATCGCTCTGGTAATCCGGGAAGGTCGACGCAAGGTTCTGCCACGCGTCAGGCGCGTAACCGATGCCGAATTTTGCGGCGATTTCGCCGGAGAGTCCGCGCTGCTTGAGGTAATCGATCGCGCGTGGCGACTGCTTGAGCTGCTCGCGGTAATAGCGAGTAGCGGTTTGCATTACCTCATACAGATCCGGCGCAACCTTTTGGTATGCCTCGTTTGCGGCAGGGCGCTCGTTTGGAACCTCCAAGCCGACGCTGCTCGCCAGTTCCTCGATCGCCTCGACAAAGCCGTATCCGGCGTGCTCCATGACAAAACCAATTGCCGTGCCATGCGCGCCACAGCCGAAGCAATGATAGAACTGCTTGGTCTGGCTGACGGTGAACGAGGGGGATTTTTCGCTGTGGAACGGGCAGCAGGCGACGTAATTCGCACCAGCCTTCTTGAGCGGCACGTAGCGCTCGACCACGTCCACGATATCGAGACGATTAAGCAGGTCCTGAATGAAATTTTTTGGAATCACGCCAGCACCGCCCTTACATCAAGATCGATACTTAAGGATTTTTGTCATCCCGGTGAGAACCGGAACGGCAAAGCCGGTCTTATTTGGATAATTGCGCTTTGATCAACGCGGAGACCTTACCCATGTCGGCGCGCCCGGCCAATTTAGGCTTCAGCACGCCCATCACTTTGCCCATGTCCTGCGGGCCAGCCGCACCGGTTGATGCAATCGCCTCGGCTACGGCAGAGGCAATTTCAGCCTCGCTGAGTTGCTGCGGCATATAGGCAGCCAATACGCTCATCTCGAATTTTTCGACATCCGCCAGATCCTGGCGTTTCGCCGCTTCGTATTGGCTGATGGAATCGCGCCGCTGCTTGTTCATCTTTTCGATGATGGCGACCACGTCCGCATCCGTCAGCTCGATGCGCTCGTCTACCTCGCGCTGTTTCATCGCGGCGAGCAACAAGCGAATCGCCCCGAGGCGCGCCGTATCCTTGGCGCGCATCGCGGTTTTCATATCTTCGGTAATTTGTTGCTTGAGACTCATATCAAAGCAAATCGTTGCGCACAAGCCAAGCGCGATAGATTTGATTAATAGAGCTTGGGAGGAAGAACCTGGCTCATCAGGCGCTTGTAGTGGCGCTTAACGGCAGCGGCCATCTTGCGTTTGCGCTCAGCGGTGGGTTTTTCGTAAAACTCGCGAGCGCGCAAATCGGTCAGCAGACCGGTTTTTTCCACGGAACGCTTGAAACGACGCATCGCGACTTCAAACGGCTCATTTTCTTTAACACGTACTGTTGTCATGAACAAACTGCCTTCTACTAAAAAATTGAGGGCGCGATTCTAGCAAAACACCCAGTGCGCCACAACCGGTATTTAATCAGCTGTAAACTCGACGAATTTACGCTTGCCTGCCACCCTGCCAGCCCTGACCGCAGCTATTGTCGACAAGCTCGCCGTCGGGCTGGGCTACGCCTCGCTGGATCATGCGCGTTGGCTGGAACTATCGCTCCGCAATTGCATAGGCAACTTATCGGAGCGCCCCAGGAGAAAGAGACCGAGATCGTCCAAAAACGAAGGGGTTACATCGTCAGGCTCAAGTTTATAGGCGGTTACACCGAAAGCCCCAACGTTGCGGCACATTACATTGATGCCGGTTTCGGCATAGTTGCCCTGGAACCTGATCTGCACAGGGAAGTCGGCAGCTAACTGTGTTTCGAGCCACTCCTGCTTGGGCTTTTTGTTGTCCGTTTCCACATCGTCAATCACGCGCAGCCTCAGGTGATGCAACTCCTTTTTTAGCGTATCGATTGGCCCCCAAGGCCGTTTGAACGGTACAGGTTCTGGTGCAAACAGGTTAACGCTGAATACTACATAGTCCATCAGGGCCGACTCGGAAATGCTCTGCTTGCGGCTTTCAACAACCGCGCCACGCCACTTCAGGTTGGAGTAGATTGTCCGCGCATCATAGCGATAGGTTCGGTTTATCGCCGGTTCTACGTCGTTCACATGCTTGATAAACGGATGGAAAAATTTGACGATCCTGTTTAATGCGTCATCCACGCGCCGGGCCTTGGCCTGGCTTGCCTGCAACGTGGTCTGCCTGGAATCCTGCCGCTCTTTTGCCTCTTGCGCCAGCCCGGCAAGCAGGCCGGACTGGGAACCCGCCTGAAAACCCGGCAATATGACTGGGATAGGCGCCGGGGTCGTGGCTGCCGGTTTCGTCCCGTATTCTTTGGGGGGGATAAATTGATCGAATTCCAGCTTGATGTCCCACGACGAATTATCAGCTTGTTTCTCAATAACGATGTTGCCTGATTTGCGGTCAGCCTCGCGCTGCGATTCTTTCAGGCGTTCCTCAAAATCCACCGAGCTGAAATCGGTAATCGAGCTTTGCCCCACGCCGTTTTTCTGCTTGTTCTGTGCTGGGTTTGACATATTTATCGTCGCATCCGAAGACGATGCCTGAGCCGCAGAAGCCGGCGATTCCGCTGCCAGTTTCAACGCTTTCATGAACTCTGCAGCTGTTTGGAAACGATCTTCCGGCCGCTTGGCAATGGCTTTCTCAACCACTTTTTGCAGCGCTTCGGGCAAGTCGGGATTGAGTGTGCGTGGGGAAACAGGCGGCTGATTCAAAACTTTATGCATGATGATAGTCATGTTGCTGCCGGTGAATGGCCGTTCTCCGGTGAGGAACTGATAGAGAATGACGCCTGCGGAGTAAATATCGCTACGGTGATCCACGGCCAGCCCCATAAACTGCTCTGGCGACATGTATGAGGGTGTGCCTAATACGGTCCCAACCTGCGTGAGATCAGAAGATTCGATCTTTGCTATGCCGAAATCCGCAATTTTCACCTGCCCATCTTTTGTGATCAGGATGTTCGATGGTTTAATGTCCCTGTGTACCACGCCTCTTGAATGCGAGTATTCAAGCGCATCCAGAAGCTGGGTCATGATTTTTGCGCTGTCGTTTATTTTGAACCGCACCGTCTTGTCGAAGTGTTCTTTCAACTCTATTCCAACGATGAATTCCATGGCAATGAATGCCGCATCTCCATCCTCACCATATTCATAAACCGAAACAATATTGGGATGAGTAAGGCGCCCGGCAGCTTGAGCTTCGCGGCGAAACCGACTTAATATCTCCTGAGCCTCGGATTTGTCGATCATGGATTTTTGAATTGTCTTGATGGCTACGGTGCGCTCGATAAAGGGGTCGAAGCCCTCGTAGACAATGCCCATGGCACCTCTTCCGAGCTCACGCCTGATCTCATATTTACCAAGTTTATTTAACACTTAAACCCCATTAAAGTTGTTGCCACTGCTACTGAATGGTACCGCAGGCAAGGAGGAAATAAAACGGCCCGCAGAAATCCATGCGAGCTAACCAACCGTCACTCGGGCAAACTTTCGCTTGCCAACCTGCGCGACCAGCACCTTTCCTGCTTCGACCATTGTGTTCTTGTCGCTGACACGCTCACCATCCAGCTTGACCGCACCCTGCTGGATCATGCGCATTGCTTCGGATGTTCCCTCCACCAGCCCGGCTTGCTTGAGCAGTTGCGTCACGACGATGCACCCGCCGGGCGCCGCAACCCTGATTTCCGGCATATCGTCTGGCAGCACACCTTGGCGGAAGCGCGCCTCGAATTCCGCCAGTGCGGCTTCGGCAGCCTTTTGCGAATGGAAGCGCGCCACAATTTCCTGTGCCAGCAATACCTTGATATCGCGTGGGTTGCGGCCTGCGGTCACTTCCTCGCGCCAGCCGCCGATTTCGTCCAGACTGCGGAACGACAGCAATTCCAGGTAGCGCCACATCAGTTCGTCGGAAATCGACATCAGCTTGCCAAACATTTCTTGCGGTGTATCGGTGATGCCGACGTAATTGCCCAGCGATTTGGACATTTTGTTCACGCCGTCCAAGCCTTCCAGCAGCGGCATGGTGAGTACGCACTGTGCCGGTTGCCCGTTATGTTTCTGCAACTCGCGTCCCATCAGCAGGTTGAATTTCTGGTCCGTGCCGCCCAGCTCGATGTCCGCCTTGAGCGCTACGGAGTCATAGCCTTGCACCAGCGGATAGATGAATTCGTGGATGGCGATCGGCTGGTTGCTCTTGTAGCGTTTGGAAAAATCGTCGCGCTCCAGCATTTGCGCCACAGTATGCGTGGCAGCCAGCTTGATCAAATCGACCGCGCTGAATTTATCCATCCAGGCAGAATTGAACACGATCTCGGTTTTTTCCGGGTCGAGCACCTTGAATACCTGGTCGCGGTAGGTTTGGGCATTTGCCAGCACTTGCTCGCGCGATAGCGGCGGGCGGGTGGCGTTTTTGCCGCTGGGGTCGCCAATCATGCCGGTGAAGTCGCCGATCAGGAACAGCGCGTGGTGCCCCACATCCTGCAACTGGCGCATTTTGTTGAGCAGCACGGTATGACCAAGGTGCAAATCCGGCGCAGTCGGGTCGAAACCCGCCTTGATGCGCAGCGGACGGCCCAGTGACAGTTTCTGTTTCAGCTCGTCTTCAATCAGCAGTTCGTGGGTGCCGCGCCTGATTTGCGCCAGTACATCTGTTTGTTTGTTTTTTTGGTGTGTCATTTCAATCATGTTCACTGTCAATTCAATGCGAAAAAAGGGCGAAATGCCGGTCATTCTCGCACCTCAGCCATTTTCGGTCGCGTTCTGCCACTCGGTTTTGCAGCCCGCCGCCCGTCAGCCCGACTTTGAGTGAGCGTCTGTTTCTGGTAGAGTGCGCGCCAACTTTATCCGCAACACGTTGCTATTATTAAACAAAGCAACTTAAGGAGGCGTGAATGTTAACCCAAAAACCGCATGGCAAAGAACGCAAAATGACACAAAGTAGAAAAAAACTGCGCTGGTTCGTCGCACTATCCACCCTTCCTTTGTTGGGGGTGGTCACTGCTTTCGGCCTGGTGCCGCAAAACGATTTTGATTTGACCTTGATCAATGCTGCTATCGAGGAAATCGCTTTGCCCGAAGTCACCGGGAAAAATACCACTGCTGCCAGCTTCTGGCGCAACGAGCGTGTGCAACGCGGCGATACTGCGGTTGAACTGTTGCGTCGCCTGAATATTGATGACTCCTTTGCCAGTGACTATCTGCGCACTGCTGCCGAAGCCGGTTCTTTCCGGAAGTTAGCCGTCGGCAAGGAAATTCAAGCCGAGACCAATGCTGCTGGCAGACTCATATCATTGCGCTATCTTGGCGACAACGCAACTCAGGTCATCATTGAGAAACATGGTGATGGCTACACAACCCGTACCCTCCCGGCGCAACTGGAAAAACGCCTGTTTGTGCGCACCGGTGAAATAAAAACCAACTTGTACGCCGCGACTGATGCAGCGGGTATGCCGGATGCTGCCGCCAACCAGTTGAATATGCTTTTCAGCGGCGATATCGATTTCCACCATGATTTGCGCAAGGGCGACAAATTTACAGTGGTCTATGAAATGATATACAGCAACGGTGCGCTGTTAAATGTGGGTCGCATCCAGGCGGCTGAGTTCATCAATCAGGGCCGTCCTTTCCGCGCTGTGTATTTCCAGAAGGATGAACAACACGGCGATTACTACACGCCGGAAGGCAACAGTGTGCTCAAAGCCTTCTTGCGTTCGCCAATCGAATATTCGCGCGTGAGCTCCGGTTTTACCAACTCGCGCTTTCATCCGATTCTAAATAAATGGCGCTCACATAAAGGCGTGGATTTCGCCGCACCGATCGGCACTAAAATAAAATCGACTGCTGATGGGGTAGTCGCTTCAGTCGGCAAAGAGAGTGGCTATGGCAACGTCATTAAAATAAATCATCAAGGCCGCTACTCCACTGTTTATGGACACTTGTCGCGTTTTGCCAAAGGCCTGCGCCAGGGACAGCGCGTGGCGCAGGGCGAGGTGATAGGCTATGTCGGCAAGACCGGCCTTGCCAGCGGCCCGCATCTGCACTATGAATTTAAAGTAGACGGTCAACAACGCAATCCGATGCGGATTGCCTTGCCGGATGCGAAGCCTATCGATAATGCGAACAAAGTCGCGTTTCAAGCCGTGGCGGACGATTTGGTTTCGCGCTTGAACCTGTTGCGCAATACCAATCTCGCCAAACTCGACTAAATTCCGCGTGCAGTATCCGCCAGAGCTGTACGTAGGCCTGATGACTGGTACCAGTCTGGACGGCATTGACGCCGTTCTTGTCGACTTGGGCCAAACGCAACCAAAGCTGCTTGCCAAACATTTCGCTCCCTACAGCGATGCGCTGAAAAACGCTTTGCTGGCGTTGCACCAGCCAAGCCACAATGAATTGCATCAGGCGCAGCTCATTGGCAATCAATTGGCACGGCTTTATGCCGCAGCAGTCGACACGCTGATCTCTACGGCGAACATGCCAAACGCAAAAATTAAAGCGCTCGGGTGCCACGGGCAAACCATTCGCCACTGCCCCGAGCATGGCTACACTCTGCAAATCGGCAACGCCGCACTGCTTTCCGAGTTGACCGGCATTACAGTCGTCAGCGATTTTCGCAGCCGCGACATTGCCGCCGGAGGACAGGGGGCGCCGCTGGTTCCCGCTTTTCACGATCAGGTACTGCGCAATCCCGGTATCCATCGCGTCATTGTAAACATCGGTGGTATCAGCAATCTGACCAATTTGCCGCCCGATGCCGCAACCACCGGTTTCGACTGCGGCCCGGGCAATTTGCTGATGGACGCATGGTGCCTACAACACCTTGGCAAACCCTACGACGACAACGGAGCATGGGCGGCATCGGGAAAGGTACTGCCCGCGCTACTGAAAAAAATGCTGAATGAACCGTTTTTCTCCCACCCGCCGCCCAGAAGCTGCGGGCGCGATCTGTTTAACATGACATGGCTGCAAGACAAGCTGGGCGGCAATGAAGCACCTGAGGATGTGCAGGCCACCCTGCTGGAACTGACCTGCCGCGCCATTTCTCAATCAATTCAGCAACACTGCCTCCGCGCGAAAGAAATATATCTATGCGGCGGCGGCGCGCATAACCAGTCCCTTCGCAACCTCCTCGCCGCCTTGTTGCCAGACTGTAGTGTGCAATCCACCGATACCCTCGGCGTGGATGGCGATTATCTGGAAGCTACCGCATTCGCATGGCTGGCACAGCAAAACCAGCATGGCAAGCCCGCCAACCTGCCGCTGGTCACTGGCGCGAAGCACCCGTGTATACTGGGCGCGGTTTATCGCCAATCGTAGCCTGCACGCTCGCCATTTGCGCATGAACACACAATGAACGTAATCTCTATTCCTTTACTTGCAATCTTGTTGCTGGCTTTGCCGACTGCAGTACAGTCGACCGAATTCAAGCAAGCCGATCCAGTAATCATCGAGCCGGTTGGCAGCACTTCGGCAACAGCGGAATCGACGGAACTCGTCATCTGCGCAGTCGGGGACATCATGCTGGATGGTACGGCGCGACCGGTGATGGCTGAACAGGGCTACGACTATCCGTTCGTCAAGATGCTCTCGTATTTCACCGGCGCGCAAATCATCTTTGGCAATGTGGAAGGCCCGCTCACGGATCGGGGCACACCCGAAGAGGGCAAAACTTTTGTGTTCCGCTCGCCGCCAGACAAAGTTGGTGCCGCCCTCAGAGCAGCCGGTTTTAACGTCGTATCGCTCGCCAACAACCACACTCTCGATTACGGCGCAGACGGGCTCATTCAGACTATTGAGACGCTGGATGCGGCCGGCATCCAGCACACCGGCGCCGGCGCCGACCTGATGGCGGCGCGCCAACCCGCATTGATCCAGGTTAACGGCTTGAAGGTCGCAATACTCGCCTATTCGATGACTTTACCGGAGAGTTTTTTTGCTGGCCCGAACAAGGCGGGAACTGCCTTTGGTCATGAGTCCCAAGTATCCGCCGATGTGATGGCTGCACACAAGCAAGCCGATATCGTGCTGGTATCGTTCCATTGGGGGCAGGAAGGCAAAACCGTACTGCGCGACTACCAGACGCATATTGGCCATATCGCGATTGACGCCGGTGCACACGCTGTCATCGGACATCACCCGCACATCCTGCAAGGCATCGAACAGTACAAGGACGGTGTCATTCTCTACAGCCTCGGCAACTTCACCTTTGGCTCTTACAGCATGAATTCCACGCGCAGTGCCGTGGCCCAGTTGCGCTTCCGCAATGCCCGTCTTCAGAGTGTACGAATGTTTCCCATCAACGTGAACAACTTCGAGGTGCAGTTCCAGCCACAGCCCCTGACCGGTACGGCAGCTGATGCCGTGATTGACGAGTTGCGCATGCTATCTGCCTCGCTCAATACCCGTGTGAACAACGACAACGGCACCGGTTTGGTGACTCTGGAAGAGACCACACCGGTGCCGTGAACATGCAGTAGTGAAAGCGAGCCGCTTTTGGCGATGCAACTGTGAGCGAAGGTTGACTAAATCTGTCTAAGCCGAGAAGGACGATCCGCAGCCGCACGTAGTCGTAGCATTCGGGTTCCTGATGATGAACTGCGAGCCTTCAATGCCATCCTTGTAGTCGATTTCCGCGCCTACCAGATACTGAAAACTCATCGGGTCAATCAGCAACTGCACGCCGTTCTTGTTCAACACGGTGTCATCTTCGTTTACCTCTTCGTCGAAGGTGAAGCCATATTGAAAACCGGAGCAGCCTCCACCGCTGACAAATACACGAAGCTTGAGGCCGGCATTGCCTTCTTCCTCGATCAATTGTTTTACTTTGTTTGCCGCATTGTCTGTAAACAGCAGCGGATCTTGCACTTCAGTTATTGCATTCAATTTGTTCTCCTTAAAGATTATTCGCCACCGCCAGCCTTGAACGCCACCACTTTTTCATCTGCTTCAGGTTTGCCGTGTATCAGCCGCCCTTCAATGATCGCGCCCAGCTGGATTTGCATGGTTTTGTAGTGAATATCTCCTGTGACCTTGGCTTTGCCTTGTAGTTCCAGATATTCGCTGGTTGATACCGGTCCGTTGATCGTACCATTGGTTACCAGATGGGTAACGCTGACTTCGCCATTCACCTGTGCATGTTCACTCAACACCAATGTGCTCGGTTTGCCCGGCGTGGCAATAACATTGCCATTCACATAACCGTCAACACGCAATCCGCCACTGAAATTTATATCCCCTCCAATGATCGCATTCGCTCCGATCAGCGTATCGATCTGGGTTTGCGGCTTACTGTGTTTTTTTTCGAACATCAATTACTCCTTAAGCTTATGAGGGACTCACACTCTGCCGCACCTTCGGCTCAACCATGCCTTTTTCGAAAATGCGCACTTGCACGTTTTCCAGCTGCGCCTCCGGTGGCAACTGAATATGTTGCTCTATGCGCTGATAATACCTGAAATTGAGCTGAAATTGGGCATTCCCGGTCGCGTCTTGCGTGAATACATGGGTAGAAGTCTGCCCATTTTCTACTACCGTAGCGACCAACTGATAGCTGCCATTAAACTGCTTGACGCGCTGACCACCCCTCACCAGCAACATGCGCAAATTGTATTCGCCGGGCATCGTATCCCGATCCAGCCTTAAACGGTGTACACCCAGTTCGCCCTCTTTGTTGTCTGACGCAGTGAGATCCTGAAAAAACACAAGATCTTCCTGAAGCCGGTCATTTTCATCCGACAGATTTTTTAGCTGTTTGGCCGTCTCCAGGTTACTGGCCTGCTCGATTTGAATTTGCCGTTCATCTTGCGCAACCTGTTTAGTCAGAAGCTCATTTTTTTCACTCAGTTTAACAACCTGATCGCGCAGCCTGGCCAGCTCCTGCTCAGCTTTGCCGCGATGAAAACCGGCCAACTCCAACCCGCTGTCATATGCCCACCAGGCCAATCCGATTGCAGCCAGCACGAATGGCAGCATCATGCCCCAGCGCAAATACCAAGGATGGTGGGGCCGCACCTTCATCTGCGGTGAGGAAATGCTGAATCTGCGTTCTACCCCGCGCCACATATCAGGGCAACAAAGGAACGTTATTCAAGGCTGTGGCCTCCGGCAATCCGAACATGATGTTCATGTTCTGCACCGCCTGCCCTGCCGCGCCCTTGACCAGATTATCGATCACCGACAGCACCACCACGGTATCGCCGCCCTGCGGCCGATGCACGGCAATGCGGCAATGGTTTGCGCCGCGCACCGAGTGCGTCTCGGGCAAGCTGCCTGACGGCATCACATCCACAAAAGGCTCGCTGGCATAACGCTGCTCAAACAGCGCCTGCAAATCCACCTCCCGCGTCAGCCTGCCATACAGCGTGGCATGGATACCGCGGATCATCGGCGTAAGGTGCGGCACGAAGGTCAGCCCGACTGGATTGCCCAGCACGCGCGCCAAACCCTGCCTGATCTCCGGCAAATGCCGGTGTCCACCCACTCCGTAAGCCTTGAAATTGTCCGCAGCCTCAGAAAATAAATATGCAATTTCCGCTTTGCGACCAGCACCGGAAACTCCCGATTTTGCGTCGGCAATCAAACTGTCCGAAGCAATCGCGCCCGCTTCCAGCAACGGGATGAAACCCAACTGCACCGCTGTCGGATAACAGCCCGGATTGGCGACCAGCCGTGCCGATTTGATTTGCGCCCGATTCACCTCGGGCAGGCCGTACACCGCCTCGGCGACCAAGTCCGGACACGCATGCGTCATCCCATACCATTTTTCCCATACCGCTATATCCTTGATACGGAAGTCCGCAGCCAGATCGATCACCCTTACGCCGGCATCCAGCAAAGCACGCGCTTGCTGCATGGCAATACCATTCGGGGTAGCGAAGAACACCAGGTCGCATTTTTCGAGATGTGCCTGATCCGGGTGAGTAAACGGCAAATCCACGTAGCCGCGCAAGCTGGGAAACATTTGACTGACCGGCGTACCGGCATCGGCGCGCGAGGTAATCACCTGCAAGGAAACCTGCGGATGCGCCGCCAGCAGGCGCAGCAATTCGACTCCGGTGTAGCCTGTGCCGCCAACTATGCCAACTTTAATCATCATTGCTTCCATAAATAACGCTGTGTATTCTACAACAAAAACCTAATGAAAAAGCCGCCCGAAGGCGGCTTTGCTGTTTGTCCGACCAGCCCTTCATCAGGGTTGGAACAGGTTTTAGCGTTTGGAGAACTGCTTGCGGCGGCGCGCCTTGCGCAGGCCGACTTTTTTACGCTCGACTTCACGCGCATCGCGGGTAACCAGACCGGCTTGTTTCAGCACAGTTTTGAACGATGCATCGTAATCGATCAAAGCGCGGGTAATGCCATGGCGCACCGCACCGGCCTGGCCGGATTCGCCGCCACCAGTAACGTTCACCATGATGTCGAACTTGCTCAAGGTATCGGTCAGGGTCAGTGGCTGGCGCACGACCATGCGCCCGGTTTCACGGGAAAAGAACACGTCTACCGGCTTGTCGTTCACCACGATGTTGCCCTTGCCTGCCTTCATAAATACACGAGCCACCGCGCTCTTGCGACGACCGGTACCGTAGTTATAACTTACGCTCATGGTTATGCTTTCAACAAATTAACTGGTTTCGGTTGCTGCGCTTCATGAGGATGCGCCGCGCCGGCATACACCTTCATCTTGCGCAACATTGCATAGCCCAGCGGGCCTTTCGGCAACATACCCTTGACTGCTTTTTCCAGAACACGGCTGGGGTGACGCGCCTGCATCTTGGCAAAGTTGGTGGTGTACAGGCCGCCCGGATAAGTGGTGTGGCGGTGATACAACTTGGCTTCCGCCTTGTTGCCGGTCACGCGCAGCTTGTCCGCATTGACTACCACGACGAAATCGCCGGTATCCACGTGCGGCGTGTAAATCGCCTTGTGTTTGCCACGCAGACGCGCGGCAATTTGTGCGGCCAAACGACCCAGCACCTGATCTGCTGCGTCAACCAGAAGCCAGTCATGCTGGACTTCATGGGGCTTAGCGGAAAATGTTTTCATAACCACAATTCCTAAAAATTCAATAAGTAAACCTCGAAGGGCGCGCATTCTATTGCAGCCAGCCCGCCACTGTCAAACGCTATTTGGCCTCGGGACCGTCATCCTTCCCGTCGGCATTTCCACAGGAATTGCATGGAAATATATGAAAGCATGTAAGATTGTGTCCGTTCCGGCAATTTTCTATAATTATATGTCCTGGTTCATCACCAACGCCATTGCCACTTTCCTGCTGCCGCCGCTTAGCTTGCTGCTTTTGCTCGCGCTGGGCATCTTGCTGATCTATCGCAACCGCAGACTTGCCAAGCCGCTGATACTTGCCGCATTCGGCTTGCTCTGGATCGCTTCCACGCCTTATTTTGCCGAGGGTGCGCTGCACATACTGGAAGCGCAAACTGCGCCTCTGGATGACAGTCGTAAAAATGCCGATGCGATTGTGATACACGGCGGCGGGACGTATTTCCTCGCGCCGGAATATGCAGGACAGGACGTCATCAGCAACCAAACTCTGGTGCGCTTGCGCTACGGCGCGAAGCTGCAGCGCGAGACAAGCAAACCGATACTGGTGACCGGCGGTAAACCGGGGGGCAATAGTCTTTCCGAGGCACAACAAATGCGCGAGTCATTGGAACAGGATTTCCGCGTGCCGGTGCGCTGGACAGAAGATGCGTCCGATAACACTTCTGAAAATGCCCACCACTCTTTCCGCATTCTGCAACAAGCGGGAATACGCAAAATCTATCTTGTCACCCACGCATGGCACATGCCACGTGCCGCCGGAGTATTCCGCCATGCCGGATTCGAGGTAGTCGAAGCACCCACTGCTTTTACCACACGCTATCGGTTCGACCTGCTGGCATTTCTGCCGCGCGCCGAATCTCTGCTCGACAGCAAATTTTTTGTACACGAAGTTATCGGATTGCTCTGGTATCGGGTAAAGTCAGCAATCTCCAATAATTAACAAGGCAAAGGATCAATATGAAAGCACGCGTCAAATGGGTGGAACAAGCCTCTTTTTTGGGTGAAACCGAAAGCAATCACGCTGTATTGATGGACGGCCCACCCACCGCAGGCGGCCGCAACCTCGGCCCGCGCCCGATGGAAATGCTGCTGCTCGGCACAGGCGGCTGCACCAGCTTCGATGTTGTCAGCATCCTGAAAAAAAGCCGCCAGGCAATTACCGACTGCTATGTGGAACTGGAGGCAGAACGCGCCGAAACCGATCCCAAAGTATTCACCAAAATCCACATGCACTTCGTCGTCACGGGCAAGGACATCAAGCCGGATGCCGTTGAAAAAGCCATCAAACTATCGGCTGAGAAATACTGCTCGGCATCCATCATGCTCGGCGCAACTGCCGCAATCACGCATGATTTTGAGGTGATTCAGGAATAGTGGCGGCTGCGGTAGGGTGCATGGAATGCACCCTACGCCGATTTGGTCGTCAGCTCCATGCCTTTGTAAGGCGCTGCAATCGGATTGTCCTAATTTGATTGCTCAGCGTGGCGCTACCGCCGCGTCGTTGGGCCATTCGACAGCGTGAACTCGAACCGGGCGCTCGAACCCCTTGAGGGAAACTTCTCCCATGTCTTGGAAGAGCAGGCCCTTTCCAATGCACAGCTCGGCAATCACGTTCGATACCAGAATCTGTTCCGGCTGCGCGTGGGCGCAGAGCCGTGCGGCCAGTTGAACCGTCGATCCGAAGAGATCGCTATGATGCTCGACGGGCTCTCCCGCTGCGGCACCGATCCGCACCTGGATCAGGAACTCTGTGTGCTCCTGATGATATTGGGCCAACGCACGCTGAATCCGGGTTGCGCACCCAACTGCTGCAACCGCCGACACGAAAGCCGCCATAATGCCGTCTCCGGTATGCTTGACCTCACGACCGCCTGATGCGGTCAGGGCATCCCGGATGATTGTGTCGTGGATACGAAGCAGAACCATGGCCGCGTCATCCCCCAATCGTTGAGTCAACATCGTCGAGCCGACGATATCCGTGAAGAGAACGGTCCGGATACCGGGGTCTCGCTCGCTGCCCGCGCTGCCAGGGACTAAGGCCACCCCCGACGGGCTCGTTTCACCTCCGCCGAGGAATCCCTCCGCAAGCTCGGGCTCGACCTCGATAATCTTCTCAGCTACCTTGCCGTGTGCTTCCCGGTGAACCGAGATCGCCGCCTCCGCGCTAGGCGCATCAACGAGGCAGAAAAGTTTGCCGCGGCTCTCGTTGAACCAGTACTTACGATATTCGACACCATACTTCCGCTGGGTCTCGAGATCGGCGGCGTGCGACTTATCAACCTCTTCCTCAGTGGCTCCGTGGATGTCATGGATGTCCATATACAATGGCATGTCAACTCCCAAAAATTGCGACGCCTAACGACGGTGTAGAAAAAGCATCATCGACGCATCCTGCCGTAAATCAATTGGAAGATCAAGTTGAAGTTCCGCTTGTGGCACACCTCGGACGTTCAGTTTAGTTGCGTTTAGATGATAATTAACGACACCCACTGTCAGGCTAAGCCAGAACTGCTTATCTAAAAACTTTCGCCAGCTCCGCTCCCGGGTCGTCCGCGCGCATGAATGCCTCGCCGACCAGGAAGGCATTTACCCGGTTACCGCGCATCAGCTTTACGTCTTCCGCCTTGAGGATGCCGCTTTCGGTGACGACGATGCGACCTCCCTCTCCCCGGCCCTCTCCCGCAAGCGGGCGAGGGGGTGAGTTCTGGATGCGCGGCAGCAGATCCAGCGTGGTTTGCAAACTTACTTCGAAGGTGCGCAGGTTGCGGTTATTCACGCCGATCAGCGGGGTGGTGAGTTGCAGTGCGGCATCCAGCTCCTCACTATTGTGCGCTTCCACCAGCACCGCCATACCGAGGCTATGTGCCACCGCCTCAAACGCCTGCATTTGCGCCACATTCAGCGCGGAGGCGATCAGCAGGATTGCATCCGCGCCCATCGCGCGCGCCTGGTAGATTTGATATTCGTCGACGATGAAATCCTTGCGCAGCACCGGCAAGGCACAGGCAGCACGTGCCTGTTTCAGGTACTCCTCGCTGCCTTGGAAAAACTGTTCGTCGGTCAGCACCGATAAA
The DNA here is from genome assembly GCA_016218465.1 of Nitrosomonadales bacterium. GTDB lineage: Bacteria > Pseudomonadota > Gammaproteobacteria > Burkholderiales > Gallionellaceae > Gallionella. The sequence goes on from JACREA010000143.1 coordinate 15,659, forward strand.
CACGCTGCGCCGTGTTTCGCGTAGCTCGCGGCGATTTCGGCAGGACGGAAATCGGCGCGCAACACGCCTTTGCTCGGGCTGGCTTTCTTGATTTCCGCAATCACGGCTGATCGCCCGGCGGCAATTTTGGCGCGGATCGCCCCGACGAAATCACGGGTTGGCAAGGCTTGCTCCGCTTCGGCTCGCATGGCTGCAAGCGGCTTGATGGCTTGCGCGGCGGCTATTTCCTGCGCTTTAACGTCGAGGATTTTTTTCAGGATGTCGGACATTGCATGGCTTCACCTTAAATAAGGGGCGCATTTTACCATCCGGCTTGCGGTAAAATGCTTTCACTCACATACCGGTTCCAAGACGAGAGAAGCGCGATGGAAGATATCAAGACTTACATGCAGCAAATCGGCCAGCAGGCACGCGCGGCTTCGCGCGTCATGGCAATGGCCGACACCAATACCAAAAACCGCGCGCTGACGGAAATTGCCGCCGCGCTGCAAAACCAGTCCGCTCAACTGTTGGCTGCAAATGCCAGGGATGTTGCGGCAGCGAAAGCCAACGGCCTGGACGCTGCCTCGGTGGACCGGCTGACGCTGACCGAAAAATCCGTGCGCACGATGGCCGAGGGCCTGCTGCAGATCGCACAGCTACCCGACCTGATTGGCGCAATCAGCGACCTGAGTTATCGCCTATCCGGCATCCAGGTCGGCAGGATGCGCGTGCCGCTCGGCGTGATCGGCATCATCTACGAGTCACGCCCCAACGTCACGGCGGATGCTGCCGGGCTGTGCTTGAAATCCGGCAACGCGGCGATTTTGCGCGGCGGCTCGGAAGCGATTCATTCTAATCAAGCCATCGCCTCCTGCGTACACATCGGGCTTCGCGCTGCTGGACTGCCTGAGACTGCCGTGCAGGTCATTGCCACCACCGACCGCGCCGCCGTCGGCGAGCTGATTACGATGAAAGACTACGTTGACGTAATCGTGCCGCGCGGCGGCAAGAGCCTGATCGCGCGGATTTCAGACGAGGCAAAAATTCCGGTCATCAAGCATCTGGATGGTATCTGCCATGTGTATATCGACGATGAAGCCGATCTCGACAAAGCGATACGCATCGCCGACAACGCCAAAACGCAACGCTACGGCGTGTGCAACACAATGGAGACACTGTTGGTCGCGCAAGGCGTGGCGGCGGCAGTGTTGCCCAGGCTATGCAAAATTTATCTTGAAAAGAATGTCGAGCTGCGCGGCGATGATGCTGCACGCGCGCTGGTACCGCAAATGAAAGCGGCTACCGAGAAAGACTGGCGCACCGAATATCTCGCGCCGATTTTAAGCGTGCGCGTGGTCTCCGGGCTGGATGCCGCAATCGAACACATCAACACTTACAGTTCGCAGCACACCGACAGCATCGTGACGGATAACTACACCAAGGCGATGCGCTTTTTGCGCGAAGTGGATTCCAGCTCGGTGATGGTAAACGCTTCAACGCGCTTTGCCGATGGCTTCGAGTATGGACTGGGCGCCGAGATCGGCATCTCCACCGACAAGATCCATGCGCGCGGCCCAGTCGGACTTGAGGGACTGACTTCGCAGAAATTTATTGTGCTGGGCAGCGGGCAGATCAGGACTTAGTGCGCGGGAATGACGAAATAAAATACCTGGAGAAAACCATGAGCCAAACCATCGCAGTCAAAGTACCGGACATCGGCGACTTTAAGGAAGTCCCTGTCATCGAGGTGTTGGCCAAACCCGGTGACACCGTGACAGCTGATCAATCGCTGATCACACTGGAAACCGACAAGGCCACGATGGAAGTTCCTGCGATGGTTGCAGGCGTCGTAAAGGAACTCAAGATCAAAGTCGGCGACAAGGTAAGCGAAGGCGATGTGATTCTGATGCTGGTGAGCAGCGCCGCCGTTCCGGCCCGCAAGGCCGAGGCAAAGCAACCCGCATCTCCTGCGCCAAAAGCTGCCGCTCCCCATGAGCTTCACGTCCCGGTCAATCTCATCAAAGGCGACATCCACGCCGAAGTCGTCGTGCTTGGTTCCGGCCCCGGCGGCTACACTGCGGCGTTCCGCGCGGCCGACCTCGGGAAGCAGGTGGTGATGATCGAGAAATATGCCGCGCTGGGCGGGGTATGCCTGAATGTTGGCTGCATTCCTTCCAAGGCGCTGCTGCATGCTGCAAAGGTCATCACCGAAGCGGAAGAAATGGCTGAACACGGCGTTTCTTTCGGCAAGCCCAAGGTTGACCTCGACAAGCTGCGTGAGTGGAAAACCAAAGATGTGGTCGGAAAACACACCAGCGGCTTGGCCGATCTCGCCAAGCAGCGCAAGGTGCAGGTCGTACACGGCGTCGCGAAATTCATGTCGCCCAACAGCCTCGCGGTGCAGACAGCCGAGGGCGAGAAGATCGTCACCTTCGACAACGCAATCGTCGCGGCGGGCTCCAGCGTGGCGCGCATCCCCGGCTTCCCCTATGATGATCCGCGTATCATCGACTCCACCGGCGCGCTGGCCTTGCAGGATGTGCCCAAGCGCATGCTGATCATCGGGGGCGGCATCATCGGCCTGGAGATGGCAACGGTGTACAACGCGCTGGGCAGCAAGATTTCCGTGGTGGAACTGGCCGATGGGATCATCCCGGGCGCAGACCGTGACATCGTACGCCCGCTGTCGAAACGCATTGAGCAACGTTACGAAGCCATCTACCTCAAAACCAAAGCAATCAAAATCGAAGCGCAGAAAAGCGGCCTGAAGGTCACCTTCGAAGGCGCCAACGCGCCCGAGCCGCAACTCTACGACCGCGTGCTGATGGCCGTGGGCCGCCGCCCGAACGGGCGCGAGATCAATGCTGAAGCGGCGGGGCTCGTAATAAATGAGCGCGGCTTCATTCCGGTGGACAAACAGATGCGCACCAATGTGCCACATATCTTCGCAATCGGCGACATCGTCGGCGAGCCGATGCTGGCGCACAAGGCAATGCATGAAGGCAAGGTGGCTGCGGAAGTCATCGCCGGACACAAGGCTTACTTCGAACCGCTGACGATTCCTTCTGTTGCATACACCGACCCCGAGATCGCGTGGATGGGGCTGACCGAAACGCAGGCCAAGGCGCAGGGCATCGCATACGAGAAAGCCAGCTTCCCTTGGGCTGCCAGCGGCCGCGCATCGTCGGTGGGACGCAACGATGGCTTGACCAAGTTGCTCTATGATCCGGCCAGCAAGCGCATCCTGGGCTGCGGCATGGCCGGCGTGAATGCGGGCGAACTGATTGCCGAGACTGTGCTGGCGCTGGAGATGGGCGCGGATATGGAAGACATCGGCCTGACCATCCATCCGCATCCTACGTTGTCGGAATCCGTGGGTTTCGCGGCAGAATTGGCGGAAGGGACGATTACCGACCTGCTGGTACCGAAGAAAAAACGTTGACCTCGCAGCCGGGTACGCTGTACTAAAACCCGACCCTGCATATCTTACCGGGAATCTTCTGGACACTCTCACCCCATACCTCTCAGGCAACCTCAGCCTATGGGGTCTGCTCATTTCCAGTTTTCTCGCTGCCACATTGCTGCCAGGCGGTTCGGAACTGGTGCTGACCGGCGTACTTGAGCTTCATCCCGAACTGTTTTGGACCGCATTGCTGGTTGGCACGTTGGGCAACACGCTTGGCGGGATGGTCTCGTTCTGGATGGGTTGGCTGCTGCCAATGACCCAGCAGCTCAAGCATGTAGAGAAAGTGCGAAAGTTTGGCGCCCCGGCACTGCTACTCGCATGGGCTCCGCTGATCGGCGATGCGCTATGTCTTGCCGCCGGATGGCTGCGCCTCAACCCGTGGCAGGCGGCGCTGTACATGGCCATCGGGAAATTCGCGCGCTACTGGGTGATTGCGTACGCAATCATTTGAATAAATAATATTTTGCAATTGATAGGAGCGGGGCATGGCCCGCTCCTACATAAAAAATTTACCCGGCTGGTTGCTTGTCTGATTTTCCCGCCTTCGACTCCATGAGCAGTTCCGGCCC
>JACREA010000009.1 GCA_016218465.1 Nitrosomonadales bacterium
CAATCTTGCCGACCACCGCCAGCGCGATGTCCTTGGCGGTTACGCCCTTGCCCAGCACACCATCCACCACCACCTGCATGGCTTTTGATTTTTTCATCAGCAGGCATTGAGTAGCCATCACGTGCTCGACCTCGGAAGTGCCGATGCCGAACGCCAGCGCTGCGAACGCACCGTGCGTACTGGTATGGGAATCTCCGCACACCACCGTCATGCCCGGCAAAGTCGCGCCCTGCTCCGGGCCGATCACATGCACGATGCCCTGACGCACGTCGTTCATCCTGAATTCGTTGACGCCGAACTCCGCGCAATTACTGTCAAGCGTCTCCACCTGAAGGCGCGCTACAGGATCGGCGATACCCTGCGCCCGCCCGGTAGTCGGCACATTGTGATCGGCTACCGCCAGGATCGAAGCAGTGCGCCACAGCTTGCGCCCGGACAGCTTCAGCCCCTCGAAGGCCTGCGGGCTGGTCACTTCATGCACCAGATGGCGGTCGATATAAATCAACGCAGTGCCATCGGCTTCCTGCCGTACTACGTGAGCATTCCAGAGTTTGTCGTAAAGGGTTTGCGCGCTCATGATATTTCAATTGACATGTATTTCGCTTACTAAAAACTTGTTTTTAAGAACTTGTAATTATGCCACAACACTAAGCTGCTTGGCATAGGCCTGCACGCCCTGCAGCTACAAATTCGCGGATATAAAGATCATGCGCCTGACTTCATGTAACAAAAAGTCCATATTCCCTTGAAAATTTACGATAAGATGTACGCACAATTTCAATTCGGCCCTACTTAAACTTGCCTGCCATGTAGAACACTCAAAGTATGCAATTTCGTCGAAACAACTTTGATGTAACCAACACCGTCAACGTCACCGATTCGATCTCGGTTGGTGACGCTATAGAAGCTATTTTCCTCGATCTCTTCCCCAGCGCCCCTGTCGCCACCCTGCGGAGCGCAATGGCCCATATTTCCCGGCTTTATCGCGGCGAGCTTCCGGGCTATGCGGCCTGTGATACCGGCTATCACGATTTACAGCACACTATGGATGTAACGCTGGCCAGCGCCCGCTTGATAGACGGTTACGAGCGCTCGCAAAAGAAAGGTGATTCGCTTGGCGAAGAGCTATTTGTTTTTGGCATTTTGCTGGCCTTGTTTCACGACAGCGGTTATCTGCGCAAGCGTGGTATTGAAGATAACAGGCACGGCGCGGAATTCACAATGGTTCATGTTTCACGAGGCGAAGAACTACTGAAGGAATACCTGAAGGAATCGGGAATGGGCACTCTGGCAGAAACGGCTGCGCGAGTGGTGCATTACACCGGCTATGAAATTCCGGTAGCGCGGATCCAGGTGCCTTCGCCGGCATATCGGGCCATCGGCAATCTGGTGGCTTCGGCGGACATACTGGCGCAAATGTCGGATCGCTGTTACCTCGAAAAATGCCATGACCGGCTATACACCGAGTTCGTTCTGGGCGGTATCGCAAGAAAACGTGACGAACATGGGAATGAGCAGGTAATTTTTGCATCGCCGCAAGACCTGGTAATTAAAACCCCTGGATTCTATCGAGGCGCAAAAAAACGCCTGGAAGAAACCCTGAATGGCGCCTATCGTTATGCCGAAAAACATTTTGGCGGGCAGAATCTTTACCTTGAGGCGCTTGAACGAAATATCATGTTTGCAGAATACGTCGCCGCCAACAATGGCGACATCGGCATGTTGCAGCGCACGCCGCCCACGACAGTAGGCTCCGAACAAACCTCCCATGCAGCCGATGACAGAAAACAGCTAGTGGAAGAACGGCGCAAGCGGATCGGAGACAGAAGGACAAATACTGGCCAAACCTACCCGGATCTTTTAGACAGAAGAAAGAATACATACGACAGAAGGCTGACCTCCCCCGGCAAAACCCGAACAGCCCGAACGCAATTCTGAATGAGCCAGATTGTCAGGGTGAAAAATTATTTGCATCACGCGCCGCCATCGTAAACACGATTGTTGAGAACGGGTTGCCTGGCAAATAGAACTTCCATTGTCCGTCCTTGTATCTTGGGGAAAATCAGTTAGCCACAGAAAGCATAAGTAAACGAACCACGTTCGTAGAACGTGGTTTTGCCCAAAGCCCCCCCATAAGGGGCCGTACTCCGAACCAGTGCTCTATCAGATTCAAGTTCAATTCTCGCTTTACCCGTTATTTGGAGCATCTGAAATTGATTACGCGAAACACATACCAAGTGATATTGGCTATACCGTTTATCATGGGACACCTTTTCGAACCTGTTCATGCGTTTTCATTTCGTTATATGTTACGGAGCAACACTCCGAAAGATAACTGGCTAAGCAATCGCTCTGACAGGCAAAGCCAGCCAGGCGATGACCACGTCCTTAGGACGTGGTTTTCTGTTTGTTAATAAATAAAGAGAAAATCAGGAGCATGCCGGGAAAGCATCCTCCAACGTGCAAGTGAAATGCATGCCAGCCTGGAAGTTACTCTATCACTGTGACCTTATTCTGTTTTGCGATAGAAACGGAATTAATGTAAGGGTGCGTTTACGCACCATCGCCAACTGGTGCGTAAACGCACGAGATTATTATTGTTTGTAACGAAAATTGGAATTAGTATTTTCTGTGACTTGCAGTGAGAATTTCAGGTTTTTTTTGCAGTGACCGGTAATATTTCAAGCGCATCCAACAAAAGATAGCCATGGCAAAAGCAAAAACAATTTATTCATGCACTGAATGCGGCGGACAGACGCCGAAATGGCAAGGGCAATGTCCGCATTGCATGGAGTGGAACACGCTGATCGAATCGGTCGCTGAGCCGGTCGTCAAGGGCGGTAATCGCTTCAACGCACTGGCGGCGAGCGGCAAAGTGCAGATGCTCTCCGAGGTGGAGGCAGCGGAAGTACCGCGTACGCCGACCGGCATCGAGGAATTCGACCGAGTGCTGGGCGGCGGGCTGGTGTCCGGCGGGGTGGTGCTGATCGGCGGTGATCCCGGCATCGGTAAATCCACATTGCTGCTGCAAGTGCTGGCGCATCTGTCCAAACAACAAAACACCCTGTACGTCAGCGGCGAAGAATCGGCGCAGCAGATTGCGTTGCGCGCCAAGCGACTGTCGCTGGATGCGCGCAGCCTGCGCCTGCTGCCGGAAATCCAGCTGGAAAAAATCCAGACGGCCATCGCTGCCAATAATGCACATGACAAACCGGATGTGGTGGTGATCGATTCCATCCAGACGGTGTATTCCGAGCAGCTCACCTCCGCGCCTGGCTCGGTGGCGCAGGTGCGAGAATGCGCCGCGCAACTTACGCGCATCGCCAAGAGCAGCAACATCACGATGATCCTGGTCGGCCACGTCACCAAGGAAGGCGCGCTGGCCGGGCCGCGCGTGCTGGAGCACATCGTCGATACGGTGCTGTATTTCGAGGGCGACACCCATTCCAGCTTTCGCCTGATCCGCGCGTTCAAGAACCGCTTTGGCGCGGTGAACGAACTCGGTGTGTTCGCGATGACCGAGAAGGGCCTGCGCGAAGTGAGCAACCCCTCCGCACTGTTCCTGTCGCAGCACGGCCAACAGGTCGCCGGTTCGTGCGTGATGGTCACGCAAGAAGGCACGCGCCCGCTGCTGGTAGAAATACAGGCCTTGCTCGACGAGGCTCATTCGCCCAACGTGCGGCGGCTGTCGCTGGGTTTGGAGCAGAATCGGCTGGCAATGCTGCTCGCGGTGCTGCACCGCCACGCGGGCATCGCTTGCTTCGATCAGGACGTGTTCATCAACGCGGTGGGCGGCGTGAAGATCACCGAGCCGGGCGCCGACCTTGCGGTGATCCTCGCGATGGTTTCATCACTGCGCAACAAGCCGTTGCCGGAAAAACTGGTGGTGTTCGGCGAAGTCGGGCTGGCGGGCGAAGTGCGTCCGGTACAGCGCGGCCAAGAGCGCCTGCGCGAAGCCGCCAAGCTGGGTTTTACGCTGGCCATCATTCCCAAGGCGAACGCGCCCAAGCAGAAGATCGCCGGTATCGAAATCGTTGCAGTGGAGCGGGTCGAAGAAGCAGTCAATCGGATGCGGTAGCGTGAGGCATCATAAACTCGATATCGAACCCAACTGAAATTTTACAGAAAATATTGACTGGTGCTGGTTCCGCTAAAACAATCATCCGCTATGTGCCAAGAGGTGGCGTGCTGGTTAAATTCGTGCTCCACAGCCAGCGTAGCACAGCCCATCATTTACACGAGCTACCGGGTCAGATACGCGCGTACATCGTCGCAAACAAACCTAACGACAAGATACTCAAGGTAGCTCCGAAAACGGTGGGGTGCGCCAAGACCCATTTATCGACCTCGTCATGCATTTGATCCAAAGGACGAGTCCGCTTTCGCAGGGTGTGCCATTTGTCTGTATATGCTTCTATGCTCGACAACAGGCTCGGAAAAAACAGTATCAACAACCCCACCGCCACACAAATGCCATTCCCGATCAGCAGGAACGATTTGGTGTAGATCGACAGCGCCACTGCAGTGCTGTACGAAAACGGGCCAAGAAACACAGGCTGGAAGACAACGGCATCGACACTTCTTAGCAGAAAGATCGAGGTGGCAGCACCCAGAATGATTCCGGCTCCGAGTTGGTTGGGGTGTTTAAGCAACGCGGGTTCGATAAAACGCGGCATAGCCAGGCGCTTGATCGCTTTGCGCGTGGAAAAGCCCTTGTTCATGAAAACGAAGAGCCGCAACATTGTGGCATTGCGCAATGTAAAACTTACGCCCACGATGAAAGAAAAAATGCTGACAACAATAAAAAATACAAACATGCAATAAAGGAAAACCGGATAAGAAACCTGGCTGAGAATACTGGACATGACATGTCTCCCTTTTTATATTTTGAAAACAAATTCCTGAAAATCAGATTGATTATGATTCATGAATCGCTTCGGAATATTCCTGCACCTCAACGGCTTCAGCACCCTCTCCAACGCCCGGCTGTATCTCAAAGTATTGAGTAAAACCCGCACGGAGAAACTCGCTATCATTAACAACCGTCAAGCGAATGTTCATGTCCGTCGCTCTCAGTCATTTTTCTTACAAAACCCAATCCATTTGAAATAATATTATTCCTGTTCCTGATATTTTTTTATAAGGGAAAGGCTGATATTGGTGTCAGTGTTTTGCTGACAAGACACAAGTGGCCGACATCAGGTCGTTAGTGGCACGAGCATAGTCAAGGCGTACAATGACGTGGCGGGCTGAATCTGCACCCCCATGAAACAGGAGGACAACTTTGCGGGAAGGCATCATATTTTTTGTCGCAACGCTGGGGCTGGCTTTTGTGTCCCGCGCTTCCCTGCGAAAGCCCGGCTCGCACGGTTTCTATCGTTTTTTTGCCTGGGAGTGCATGCTTGGAATTTTCGTGCTGAACATGCGTTTCTGGCACGTTGTCGCGAATCCCACCCATCAACTCATTTCCGGGCTTTTGTTTTCTGCCTCCCTGCTTCTGGTTCTTTTTAGCCTCGCACTGTTACAACTGCCTGGTAAACCTGACACCAAACGCGACGATGTGCCATTGCTCGAATTTGAGAAGACCACCACTCTGGTCACCTCCGGGATATACCGCTACATCAGGCACCCAATGTATGCATCGCTGCTCTTCCTCTGCTGGGGATTTTTCTTCAAGCAACCCTCACTGGTCACAGGCGTTCTCGCTGTAACCGCGAGCGGTTTACTCGTGACCACCGCGCGTGTCGAAGAAATCGAAAACATCCGCTATTTCGGCGAGGAATACCAGAAGTACATGAAACGAACCAAGATGTTCGTGCCGTACATCATTTAAGCAGGCGAAGCAGCGTTGGGCAAAGCGCATCGTGCCCAACCCACGAGGCTGATGGCGAGCTGGCTGTTATGCAAATACAAATCACCAGAAATAAATTGCGGCAACCATTGTCAGCCCGTCGGCCAGGCGTTAAAGTTCGCCCATTCACATAAAACAAATCAAGGTGCAGCGATGGAAATAGTGATGGTTGTGACGGTGTTGGCGATAATGTTGTTGCTGGCCTTTTTCCGTGCTTCGATCACCAGCTGGGTGCTGGCGGTGATGGTGATCGTGCCGGTGATCGCGATTCAGCAGCGCTTCTCGGATGACGTGCTGATGGTGGTTGGTTCCATACTGTTCGTTTATATTGTGTTCTTCGGTATTCCTTTCACGCGCCGCATTGTGGTAAGCGGCACGGCACTTAAAATCTTCCGCAAAATTCTCCCGCAAATTTCTGCCACCGAACAGGAGGCAATCGAAGCCGGTACGGTGTGGTGGGATGGCGAGTTGTTCAGCGGAAACCCTGACTGGAACAAGCTGCTGGCATTACCCAAACCTTCCCTGAGCAGCGAGGAACAAGCCTTCCTCGATAACGAAGTTGAGCAACTGTGCGCCATGCTGGACGATTGGGACATCACCCACAAGCGCGCCGATCTGCCTCCCGAGGTATGGCAATTCATCAGGGACAAGGGCTTCTTCGGCATGATCATTCCGAAACGTTATGGCGGGCTTGAATTTTCCGCGCAGGCGCATTCGGCAGTAATCAGCAAAATATCTTCGCGCAGCGGAACAGCGGCGGTGACAGTGATGGTGCCGAATTCCCTGGGGCCAGCCGAACTATTGCTGCACTACGGAACGAACGAACAGAAGGAAGAATATCTGCATCGTCTTGCGCAAGGCAAGGAAGTGCCCTGCTTCGCGCTGACCGGCCCTTTAGCCGGTTCGGATGCAGGCGCGATTCCCGATTACGGAATAGTGTGCTACGGAGAATATGCCGGACAGCAGAATGTCCTTGGCGTGCGCCTGACCTGGGAGAAGCGTTACATCACACTGGCCCCGGTGGCGACATTGCTCGGCCTCGCGTTCAAGCTGTATGACCCGAATCATTTGCTCGGCGGCGAACCCAATCGTGGTATCACACTCGCGCTGGTTCCTACTGGCATTCATGGAGTGCAAAATGGCCGCCGCCACTTCCCGCTGAATTCCGCTTTTTTGAATGGGCCGACGCAGGGCAAGGACGTGTTTATTCCAATGAATTTCATCATCGGCGGAACATCCCGTGTGGGGCAAGGCTGGCGCATGCTGATGGAATGCCTGGCGGCAGGCCGTTCGATTTCGCTTCCCGCCAGCAGCATGGGTGGCATGAAGCTGGCCACGCGAACCAGCGGAGCGTATTGCCGCGTTCGCAAACAATTCAAGACACCGATCGGCAAATTCGAAGGTGTGGAAGAATCTCTGGCACGCATCGGCGCACACACTTACATGATTGACGCGGCACGCCAGCTAACTGCATTGGCTGTGGATTTGGGCGAAAAGCCCTCGGTAGTCTCTGCCATCATCAAATACCATTCCACCGAACGCTGTCGTATTGTCATCAACGATGCGATGGATGTGCATGGGGGCAAGGGTATCTGTCTGGGGCCGGATAATTACCTTGGTCGTTTTTACCAGCAAATGCCTGTCGCCATCACTGTGGAAGGAGCGAATATCCTGACGCGCACGCTGATGATCTTCGGGCAGGGAGCGATCCGCTCACATCCCTATGTGCTGAAAGAAATCGCGGCTACGCACGATCATGACCACAACCGCGCCCTGCATCAATTCGACGATGCATTATTCGGGCATATCAGTTTTGCCCTGAGCAACGCCGCGCGCAGCCTCGTGTTCGGCCTGACCGCCGGGCACGGCATACATACGCCCGATGGAATCGAAACCCGCCGCTACTTCCAGCAGATGACGCGCTTCTCGGCAGCCTTTGCCTTGAGCGCAGATATCGCCATGGCTGCACTGGGCGGCTCGCTGAAAAGGCGCGAGAAAATCTCCGCCCGCCTGGGCGATGTGTTGAGCCAGCTTTACCTGTGCTCCGCGACACTGAAACGCTTCGAAAATGACGGTCGTCCTGCCGAGGATTTGCCGTTGCTGCATTGGGCATTGCAGGACGCGTTGCACAAGATCCAGCAAGCCTTCGAAGGAGTAATCCAGAATTTTCCGAATGCATTGGTACGCGGCCTGCTGAGTGTATTGATATTTCCGCTGGGGCGTTGCCTGTCGCCACCTTCGGATCGCCTCGGTCATCAGATCGCCACCCTGCTGATGCAACCCGGCGAGGCACGCGATCGTTTGACCGCAGGCATATATATTCCCGACGATGAGCAGGATGCAGTGGGCTCGCTGGAAGCCGCGCTTGCCAGCACGCTGGCTAATGAGCCGCTGCTTGCCGAGCTGGAAGAGGCACGCAAGGCGGGCAAACTGACTGAATTGGAGGAATTGCCGCGCATCTCGGAAGCTCGCGAGAAGGGCATCATCAGCGCCGAACAAGCGTTGCTGCTGGAACGCGACTACAGGCTGCGCCGCAAGGTCATCATGGTGGATGATTTTGCGGCGGAGGAATTGAGAGCGGGATACTGAAGGAAAATAAATTAGCCGCGGATTAACACGGATGTTCACGGATTAAAACACTTATGGCACACATCCCTCGAATCCTTGCACGAACCAAATACCCTTATCCGTGAACATCCGTGTTAATCCGTGGCTAAAAATCACTTCTTAAGGAAGAACAAAAACAATGGCTGACCTGCGCGGCAAAACGATTTTCATCACGGGCTCCAGCCGCGGCATCGGACGTGAGATCGCGTTGCGCTGCGCCCGCGACGGCACAAAGGTGGTGATCACCGGCAAGACGGCGGCGCCGCATCCAAAATTGCCCGGAACGATACACAGCGTTGCCGAGGAGGTAATACAAGCTGGCGGACAAGCGCTTGCGATCCAGCTGGATGTGCGCGACGAACAGGCGATCCAGGCGGCAGTGGCGCAAACCGTGGAGAAATTCGGCGGCATTGATGTACTGGTGAACAACGCCAGTGCGATCAGCCTGACCAGCACGCTGGAGACACCCGCAAAGAAGCTCGACCTGATGTGGGACGTGAACATGCGCGCGACATTTCTGGTTTCGCAGGCCTGCATCCCTTATCTCAGGCAGGCTGGTAACCCGCATATTCTGACGCTGTCGCCGCCGCTCAACCTGGACGCAAAATGGTTTGCGCCGCACCTGGCCTACACTATTTCAAAATTCGGCATGAGTTTATGCACACTGGGCATGGCGCGCGAATTCGCCGCAGACGGCAAGGGCGCTAAAGGTATCGCAGTGAATTGCCTGTGGCCGCGCACCACCATCGCCACCGCAGCTGTCGAATTCAATTTTCCAGAAGCGATACTGAACGCTTCGCGCAAACCCGCCATCGTGGCTGACGCGGCACATGCAATCCTGACGCGCGACAGCCGTTCATGCAGCGGGAATTTTTTCATCGACGAAGAGGTGCTGCGCGAAGCGGGAACGACGGATTTCGGGCAATATGCAGTGACTGCGGGAATGCCGTTGTTTAACGATCTATTTATCTAATTAAGGGGGTCGGATATGCCGGACATTACAAGTAACCACATCAAACCGGAAGATGCCGTAACGCTGCACGGCGTGCTCCTCGAGCGGGTAAAGCGCACGCCGGATAGCATCGCCTACAGGTATTTCGATACGGTTCAGAATGCTTGGCTGTCGATAACATGGGCGCAGGTGCTCGACGAAGTGGCGCGCTGGCAGGCGGCGCTGTTGGGCGAACATCTGACTGCGGGCGATCGCGTCGCCATCATGTTGCGCAACTGCCCGCAATGGGTGATGTTCGAGCAAGCTGCGATGTCGCTGGGCCTGGTAGTTGTGCCGCTGTATACCGTGGACAGGCCTGACAACGTCGCCTACATCATCAAGGATGCGCAGGTGAAAGTATTGCTATTCGAGAACGATGAGCAGTGGCAGGCGTTGCGTACGGTGCGCAATCAGCTCGACTGCGTACAGCGTCTTGTCAGCATCGAAAGTATCACCGGGCATGACGAGCCGCGCCTGAAATGCGCAAAGGAGTGGTTGCCCGCACAGGCCAAATTGGGATGGGAGCGGGTACGCGACCGCGATGCGCTGGCCACCATCATTTACACCTCCGGCACCACCGGCAAACCCAAGGGCGTGATGCTGTCGCACCACAACATCGTGTACAACGCCTACGCTTCATATCTGGTTTTCCCCACGGGGCAGGATGACTGTGCCTTGTCTTTCCTGCCTCTGTCGCACACCTTCGAGCGCACTGCGGGATATTACCTGATGCTTGCCGGAGCGACAGTGGCATACGCGCGCTCCATCCCGCTGCTGGCGGATGACCTGAAGATCATCCGTCCCACGATACTGATTGCCGTGCCGCGTATTTACGAGCGCATCTACAACGCCATTCATGCCAAGCTCGAAGAGGCGCCGCCGCTGCGGCACAAACTTTTTGCGCTTACCGTGAATATCGGCTGGGATCGCTTCGAGTATCAGCAGAAGCGTGGCGCGTGGAATCTCAAATTTTTGCTGTGGCCCGTGCTCAAACATCTGGTGGCGGACAAGATCATGGACAGGCTGGGCGGCCGCCTGCGCCTGTCGATCAGCGGCGGCGCCGCGTTGCCTCCCAAGGTGTCGCGCATGTTCATCGCGCTCGGCCTGCCGCTGATGCAGGGCTACGGCTTGACCGAAACCAGCCCGGTGGTAAGCGCAAATCATATCGACGATAACTATCCGGCCAGCGTCGGTTTGCCGCTGCCCGGTATTGAGGTTCGCATCGGTGAACAGAGTGCTTTGCTGGTACGCGGGCCTTCCAACATGCTGGGCTATTGGCACAATCCCGAAGCGACGCACGCGATGATCGATGCCGACGGCTGGCTGAACACCGGCGACACTGCGCGCATCGGCGAAACCGGGCATATCTACATCACCGGACGGCTGAAGGAAATCATCGTGATGTCCAACGGCGAGAAGGTGCCGCCGTCGGACATGGAGGATGCCATCCTGCGCGACAACCTGTTCGATCAGGTGATGGTCCATGGCGAGGGGCACCCCGCACTGATAGTGCTGGCAGTAGTAAACCCCGACAGGTGGAAAGAATTTGCGAAGCAGGCCGGGGTACGACCCGATATGCCGGAATCGCTGCACGACTCCCGAATCGAGCAGCAGGTATTGCAGCGCATAGCCGGGCAGATCAAGGAATTTCCCGGCTATGCCAAGGTGCGCCGCGTGCTGCTGCTGACCGAACCGTGGACCATAGAGAGCGGCATGCTGACGCCCACGCTCAAGATCAAGCGGCGCCATGTGGTGATGCATTTCGCCAGGGAAATCGATCAACTCTATCAGGGGCATTGAGATGAACGAGACAGGACATATTTCTGTTGCCTTGCCGAATCGCGAGCCGACCCTGCGCGTGGTGGCGATGCCGTCGGACGCTAATTATGTCGGCGACATATTCGGCGGCTGGCTGATGGGTCAGGTGGACGTCGCAGGCAGCATCCCCGCGCTGCATCGCGCCAGAGGGCGTGTGGCGACGGTGGCGGTGAATTCCTTCGTGTTCAAGCAACCGGTGTTCGTCGGGGACGTAGTCAGCTTCTATGACGAGATCGTAAAGGTAGGCCACACCTCGATCACGGTGGATGTGGCGGTTTATTCGCAGCGCGACCCTGCCATGCCCACCTGCGTCAAGGTTACCGAAGCCACGCTGACCTACGTGGCGGTAAGCGAAGACCGCAAGCCGCGCGAAGTGCCGCCGGTGGATTAAAAAAGGTAACGACATCGTCCCCTCCCACTTGCACCCGCAAGGAGTAGGCCGTGGTTGTAAAGCCGCTAAAGCGGCAACAACCACGCACCAGGGGGAGGGCTATGGAGAGGGTAGAAACGTGGCATGGGTTACGTTCGATATTTCTACCCCCATCCTAACCTTCCCCCTGAAAGGGGGAAGGAATCAATTTGATATGGAGAAAAATAGATGAACAATAATTTTCATATCCGCAAAGTCGCCGTTCTCGGAGCAGGCGTCATGGGTGCGCAGATCGCCGCGCATCTGGTCAACGCCAATGTGCCGACCATCCTGTTCGACCTGTCCGCCCGGGAAGGCGAGCCGAACGGCATCGTCAACAAGGCACTCGATGGCCTGAAAAAGCTCGACCCCAGCCCACTGGCCAGCCCGTCGCGCGTCACCTTCATCGACGCGGCGAACTACGAGCAGCACCTCGACAAGCTGCGCGACTGCGATCTGGTGATCGAGGCGATTGCCGAACGCATGGACTGGAAGTCCGATCTGTACCGCAAGGTGGCGCCCTACCTTGGGCCGCAAACCATCTTCGCCAGCAACACCTCCGGCTTGTCGATCAACCAGCTCGGCGCAGCCTTCCCCGAAAACCTGCGCCACCGCTTCTGCGGCATCCACTTTTTCAACCCGCCGCGTTACATGCACCTGGTCGAGCTGATCCCCTGCCGTGAGACCGAAGCGTCGCTGCTCGACCAACTGGAGACCTTCCTCGTCTCCACATTGGGCAAGGGCGTGGTGCGCGCCAAGGACACGCCCAACTTCATCGCCAACCGCATCGGCGTGTTCTCGATGCTCGCCACCAAGCACCACGCGCAGGAATTCGACCTCGGCTTCGATCTGGTGGACGCGCTGACCGGACGCTATCTTGGCCGCCCCAAGAGCGCAACCTTCCGCACGCTGGATATCGTCGGGCTGGACGTGTTCGCGCACGTGGTCGAAACCATGCGCGTTAACCTCACCGGAGACCCTTGGCACAAACATTACGAACTGCCGAGCTGGTTCGCCTACCTCGTCGACCAGGGCGCTCTCGGGCAAAAGACCAAACGCGGCATTTACCAGAAGATCGGCAAGGATATCCACGTGCTTGATTTGCACACCAAAGAGTATCGCCTCTCCGACGCCAAGGTGGACGACGGCGTGAAGGACATTTTGCGCGAGCGCGACTGGGCGAAAAAACTCGCCGGACTGCGCGGCAACAAACACCCGCAGGCGCAGTTCCTGTGGGCGACGTTCCGCGACGTGTTCCATTACTGCGCGCTGAACCTGCAACTGATCGCTGACAACGCGCGCGACCTCGACTTCGCCGTGCGCTGGGGTTTCGGGTGGGACACCGGCCCGTTCGAAATCTGGCAAGCCGCAGGCTGGCAGCAGGTCACGGGCTGGATCGCCGCCGACATTGCCGCAGGCAAGACGATGGCCAATACCCCTCTCCCCGCCTGGGCCACCGACCCGACCCGCACCGGCGTCCATACCCAACAAGGCTCCTATTCCCCCACCGCAATTCAAATCCCTCCCAACCTCCATTTGACAAAGGGAGGAGTAGAAAATCAAAGCGCATCGCTTGTTACCCCCCCTTTGGAAAAGGGGGGCAGGGGGGGTTTAGCTGGCAGTTACCAACCCCGCTCCACACTCCCCGTCTATCGCCGCCAACTCTTCCCCGACCGCCTGCTCGGCGAGAAACGCCACTACGGCGAGACCGTGTTCGAGACCGGCGAAGTGCGCCTGTGGCACATGGGCGACAACATCGCCATCCTCAGCTTCAAGACCAAGATGCACACCATCAGCAACGAGGTGCTGGACGGCATCTTGCGCGCGGTGGATGAAGCCGAAGCGCATTTCACCGCCCTCATCCTGTGGCAAACCGAGCCGCCGTTCTCCGCAGGCGCAAACCTGCTGCAACTGATGCAGGGCGTGCAGGAAACAGCGCCAGATGCAGGCATGTTCGATAAACTCAAGCAAGCCGCGAGCCGCGTCAAATATACCGTTGCGGGCAAAGGCGGCCTGGGCGACGTCCTCAACGCCGCTGCCGGCAACGTACCGCACGTCGAAGCAGTGGTCGCCAAATTCCAGCAGGTCTCGATGCGCCTCAAATACGCGCAAGTGCCAACCATCGCTGCCGTGGATGGCCTCGCGCTCGGCGGAGGCTGCGAATTCTCGATCCATTGTTCAAGGATCGTCGCCACTCTGGAAAGTTACATCGGTCTGGTCGAAGTCGGCGTCGGCATATTGCCCGCAGGCGGCGGCTGCAAGGAAATGGCGTGCCGTGCGGCACAGGAAGCGCAGCATTTCGCCAACGACAATCGCGTCGATATTTTTCCCTTCCTGCGCCGCTACTTCCAGAACATCGCGATGGGCGAAGTCTCCAAGAGCGCCGAACTGGCGCGCGAGATGGGCTACCTCAGGCAATCCGACCGCATCGTGCTGAACCGCTTCGAACTGCTGCACATCGCCAGGGAAGAAGCTAGGGCGCTCAACGCCACCGCCTACAGGCCACCATTACAATCGCGCCAGATCGCTGTCGCCGGACGCACCGGCATCGCCACCCTCAAGGCCGCGATGGTCAACATGCTCGAAGGTAACTTCATCTCCGAACACGACTACAACATCGGCTGCCGCATCGCCGAAACGATGTGCGGCGGCGACGTGGAAGCAGGCAGCCTGGTGGACGAACAATGGCTGCTCGATCTGGAACGCAAGCACTTCATGGAATTGTTGGCTACTGAAAAAAC
>JACREA010000144.1 GCA_016218465.1 Nitrosomonadales bacterium
TCAGGGCGGCTACGTATAGGATTTAGGCCTGAGCGCAATGCGCTCCAGCGTGTCGGTGATCTCGGCGGCGATTTTGGCTTTCTGCTCGCGGGTCAGCGCTCCCGCGATGCGGATGTTGACGTAAGGCATGGCATCTCCTTGATGAGTTAAATGAAATCTCCCCAGATAGTCTGGAGCGCGGCGAGCCCGGCAACAGCGGCGGTTTCGGTGCGCAGGACGCGCGCGCCGATGCGGATAGGGGTAAAACCGCAATGCAATGCGCTGTCGCTTTCCGATTGGGTAAAGCCACCCTCGGCGCCGATCAGCAGTACCACGCTTCCTTTCGGTTTCTCCAGGCTATGCAGCGAGGCCGCGCCCTGAGGCAGCAGGATGAGTTTGGTTCCGGATAAAGCTTTCATTTGCTGCAGCCATGCCATGATGTTCAGCGGAGGGTAAATCGCCGGAAGCACGTTGCGTCCGCACTGCTCGCAGGCGGAGATAGCAACCTGCCGCCAGTGTTCGAGGCGTTTTGCGGTGCGTTCGGCGGGTAGCCTCGCCACGCTGCGCTCGGTGTCGAGCGGCTGAATTTCGGTGACGCCCAGTTCGGTGGCTTTCTGGATCACCCAATCCATTTTTTCGCTGCTGGAAAGCGCTTGGGCCAGCATTACCTGCAATGGCGATTCACGGTTAACGTTGCCGGAGGTAATCTCGCCGATAACCACGCGCTTGCCGCTGAGTTCGTTGATCACACCGTGGCTCTCGTTGCCGATACCGTCAAAAATTTCCACACGGTTTCCCTCGCGCAAGCGCAACACGCGAGAAGCGTGGTGAGCCGCGTCCGGAGGAAGATCAAATGTTCCGCCTGTCGGCAGCGGCGGGGGGCAGTAGAAACGCGGCATGGTCAAGGCGCAACTGAAAAGGAGTGTCGGCGTGATAATATATCGTATTGGAAATTGTTGTCAGGAGTTCGACATGGTCAGTCTGCAACCTCCGTTATGCGATTTCGGAGGGAAAGCCCGCGATTTCGACCTGCCCGGAGTGGACGGCAAAAGATACAACCTCGCCAGCGCGCGCGGCAAGAACGGTTTGCTGGTGATGTTCATCTGCAACCACTGCCCTTATGTGAAATCCATCCGCGACCGGATCGTGCGGGACGCGCGCGAATTGCAGCAGCACGGTATCAACAGCATCGCCATCATGTCCAACGACCCTGCGGAATATGCGGAGGATTCGTTCGACAACATGCAGCGGGTGGCAAGCCAATACGGCTACCCTTTTCCTTATGTGTGGGACGAAACCCAGCAGGTTGCCAAGGAATACGGCGCGGTGTGCACGCCGGATTTCTTCGGCTTCAACGCTAACCTGGAGTTGCAGTACCGCGGCAGGCTGGATGCGTCGCGCAAGGAGGCGGTTCCCGGCGCACCGCGCGACCTGTTCAACGCGATGGTGCAGATAGCGCAGACCGGACAGGGGCCGCGCGAGCAGATCGCCAGCATGGGCTGTTCCATCAAATGGCGCACTGAAGCGTAAAAAGGCAAACACAAAAAAGAATGAATAATTCAACTACAGGCGGTATGGGTGCGCTGCTCAAGGCGGCAGTTGCGGCGGTCAAACTGGTAACTGCTGAGGAAATCATGCCGCGTTATCTCAAGGTGGCACATCAGCACAAAGGCGACGGCAGCCTGTGCACCGAGGCGGATCTAGCTGCGCAAAACGCGTTAATCAGGAAGCTGCAATCCATTCTCAATGTGCCGGTGTTAGGGGAGGAGATGACCGAGGCCGAGCAGCATGCACTTTGGAAGGCGGGCCATGACGGCATGTGGTGCATCGACCCGATCGACGGTACATCCAATTTTGTGCGCGGGCTGCCTTATTTCGCAGTGTCCGTCGCATTGATACGCGAAGGCAAGAGTGTGCTGGGGGTAGTGTATGACCCGGTGGCAAATGAGATATTTGCCGCCGAACATGAGCGGGGTGCTTTTCTGAATGGAGAAAAACTGGTTGGCCGCGAGTCGGAGGGCAAGCTGGCACAAGCCTTGGCCAGCGTGGATTTCAAGCACTTGAAAAAGAAACTGGCCACGCAACTGGTGACTAACCCGCCGTATACCTCGCAGCGTAACTTTGGCGCGAGCGCATTGGATTGGTGTTATACAGCCATGGGGCGCAATGACGTGTATTTGCACGGGGGACAAAAGCTCTGGGATTATGCCGCCGGTCTTCTGGTGTTGCAGGAGTCGGGTGGCCATGCATGCTGCATAGAGAGCGATGATTTTGCCAAATGCAACACTTGGCAACGTTCTGTCATCGCCGCACGCGATGAAATGCTTTTTGAAGAATGGAAAAACTGGATACGCGCGCAGTAGGGGTCGCCGTGCCTGTGCAACAAGGGGAATATCGTGAAAATATTGATACTCGGCGCAGGCCAGGTTGGCTCTACCGTGGCGGAAAGCCTGGTGAGCGAGGCTAACGACATTACAGTCGTTGATTCCGATGGCGACAAGTTGCGTCAACTGCAGGAAAGGCTGGATTTGCGCACCCTGACCGGCAACGCGGCGCATCCTTTCACACTTGAGCAGGCGGGCATCGCCGATACTGACATGCTGCTGGCCGTTACGCAAAGCGACGAAGTCAATCTGGTGGCCTGCAAACTGGCAGCCAGTCTTTACAACACACCGACGCGCATCGCCCGGATCCGTGCTGCCGATTATCTGGAACGCAAGGAAGTATTCAGCGCGGAAAATTTCTGCGTGAATTTTTCGATATGCCCTGAACAAAAGCTTACCGAATACATCACCAAGCTGATCGAGTTTCCTGAAGCGCTGCAAGTTCTGGAATTCGCCGATGGCAAAGCATCGTTGGTGGCGGTGCGCGCAGTTGAGGGAGGGCCGCTGGTGGGCAAGCCGCTGAGTTTCCTGCGCACTCACATGCCACAGGTCGAAGCGCGCGTTGCAGCGATTTTTCGCAAAGACGGACCAATTATTCCCGAGGGCAGTACCGTGGTGCAGGATGGAGACGAAATTTTCTTCATCGCCGCAACCGACAACATACGTAGCGTGCTCAGCGAAATGCGCCGCATGGATAAACCCAGCAAGCGCGTGATGATTATCGGTGGCGGCAATATCGGCCGCAGGCTGGCAAAGGCATTGGAGCGTGATTATCAGGTCAAACTAATCGAATACAACAAAAAATCTTGCGAAATACTGGCCGGCGAGCTGGCCAAAACCCTGGTACTGCACGGCGACGGTACGGATGAAAAGCTGATGCAGCAGGAACATGTCGACGAGGTAGACGTGTTCTGCGCTTTGACCAACGACGATGAGAACAACATCATGTCGTCGTTACTGGCCAAGCAAGGCGGCGCGCACAAGGTGATTGCATTGATTAACCGCAGCGCCTACGTCGGCCTGGTGCAAGGCGGCAAGATTGACATCGCTCTGTCCCCGGCGCATGTCACGATCGGTTCGTTGCTTGCTTTCGTACGGCAAGGAGACGTGGCGGCCGTGCACTCACTGCGGCGCGGCGCGGCGGAAGCGCTTGAATTGGTGGTACACGGCGACCGCCAGTCTTCGAGCGTGGTGGGGCGGCGCATCGACGAAATCGACCTGCCCAAGGGTGCTACCATCGGCGCGATTGTGCGGGGCAGCCATGTCATCATGGGGCATCACGATACGCAGATCGAGGCGGAAGACCATGTGATCGTATTCGTCATCAACAAGCAGATGTTGAAGAAGGTCGAGAAATTGTTCCAGGTCAGTATCGGGTTTTTCTGATGGGGCGCACCCTGACCGTTATTCACGCTTTGGGCTTGATGCTGGTGGTTTTTAGCGCTGCCTACATAATGCCGTTAATTACCGCACTGATATATGCAGACGAATCCGTGTTGCTGGATTTCCTGCTGGCTATGGTCTGGACACTGTCCATCGGTCTGTTAATGTGGTTGCTGACACGCCGCTACAAGGGCGAACTGTCCATTCGGCACGGATATTTGCTGGTAGTGTGCATGTGGACGGCGATGCCCGCAGTAGCAACCTTGCCGTTACTGCTGGTGATTGACAGCCTGTCGTTCACCGATGCCTATTTTGAAACCATGTCGGGATTAACGACCACCGGCGCAACCGCGCTGACCGGACTGGACAAGTTGCCACCCGCCATCAACATCTGGCGGCATGAATTGAACTGGCTGGGTGGCATGGGGATCATCGTTTTGGCGGTGGCAATTTTGCCACTGCTCGGTATTGGCGGTCGCCAGTTGTTCAAGGCGGAAACTTCGGGGCCAATGAAGGATTCCGCGTTGGCTCCGCGCATTACCGAGACGGCGCGCAACCTCTGGCTGATATATTTGAGCATTACCATCGCCTGTATTTTGTCGCTGAAGGTGGTAGGCATGGATTGGCTGAATGCCATATGCCATGCGTTTGCCGCGATGGGGCTGGGCGGCTTTTCCACGCACGATACCAGTATCGGTTATTTCAATTCGCCGGCAATTGAAGCAGTGCTGATCGTGTTTATGCTGATTGCCGCGATGAATTTTGCAACTCATTTTCTTGCTTGGCGAGAGAAAAGCTTATCACTTTATTTGCGCGATGTGGAAGGAATTGCCACCGTGGGAATAACATTGGCGAGCTGTGTAGGGATTGCCGCATTTCTGTGGTGGCAGGGCACATACCCGAGTTTCTGGACAGCTCTGCGCCACGCCAGCTTTAATCTGGTTTCGATTGCTACGGACTGCGGTTTTGCCAGCGCGGACTTCAATAAATGGCCGATTTTTGCGCCGATGTGGATGTTGTTTCTGAGTTGTGTGGTTGCCAGCTCTGGTTCCACGGGTGGCGGTATCAAGATGATCCGCACCCTGGTGTTGTTTAAGCAGGCAGGGCGCGAATTTGTCAAACTGCTTCATCCAGCAGCCGTCAATCCAATGAAAATAGGTGGACAGGTTATTCCGAACAACGTGGTATTTGCGGTGCTCGGTTTCATATTTTTGTATTTCATGAGCGTGGCTACGCTGACTTTTATATTGTTGATTAGCGGAATGGATTTTATCTCAGCATTTTCCGCGATCATTGCTTGTATCAACAATGCGGGACCGGGTCTGGGTGTAGTGGGTCCGGCCAGCAACTATGGTGTGCTGACCGATTTCCAGACATGGGTATGTACGTTTGCAATGCTGATCGGACGTTTGGAAGTCTTCACGGTTCTGATTTTGTTTACCCCGCATTTCTGGCGACGATAAAAACGGTTACCGGTAAAAACGCCATGACAGAGGCATGGAGATACGTTAGCATTGGCGCCTCGAAATCGTTGAAAACACAGATGATGAGTGCGTCAGCGCCTAAGCAAGAGGGATCAAAATGAGCGACGAGGATAAGCCGTTAACAGGAATAAAAGTGTTGCTGATCGACGACAGCAACACCATAAGGCGTAGCGGAGAGATATTCCTCTCGCAAGCGGGATGCCAGGTTATCCTTGCCGAAGACGGATTTGACGGCTTGTCCAAGGTGGTAGACAACCAGCCCGATGTCATTTTTGTGGACGTAATGATGCCGCGACTGGATGGCTATCAAACTTGCGCGCTTATCAAAAAAAACCAGCAGTTTAAAAGTACCCCAGTGGTTATGCTGACCAGCAAGGATACGCTGTTCGACCGCGCACGCGGGAAAATGGTCGGTGCAGATCAGTATCTGATTAAGCCATTCAATAAAAAAAGCCTGATAGAGGCAGTTATTATGCATACTCAAGAGAAAAAGGAAGTGGATTATGGCCATTAAAAAAATATTGGTTGTGGACGATTCGGCGACAGAGCGCCATATTCTTGGGGAGATTTTGGGCAAACAAGGGTTCGATGTTTCATTTGCCGAAGATGGCGAAAAAGGGGTGGAGCTATCCAAGCTGAACAAACCGGATTTGATCATCATGGATGTAGTAATGCCCGGAATGAACGGATTTCAGGCGACACGGGCGATATCAAAAGATCCCGAAACGCAGCATATTCCAATAATTATTTGCACCACTAAAGATCAGGAGACCGATAAGGTTTGGGGTGTGCGGCAGGGAGCCAAAGACTATGTAGTCAAACCGATAGATGCCGCCGAATTGCTGGGCAAAATTTCCGCTTTGGGTTAAGCAGCCAGGTAACCATGTCAAAACGGCTCAATTTGCGTGAATTCCAGCAGGGTCTGATCGATCGGATACAGTCGACGGATATGTCCGGAGCGCGTGTATCTACGCTGGGCGTACAGATAGCCGGGCAAAACTGGCTGGTGGAAATGGGGGATATCGCCGAGGTATTGCCATTGCCGCCGCTGACCCCGGTGCCATTCACCAAACCGTGGTTTCGCGGGGTGGCTAATGTGCGCGGCAACTTGTATAGCGTGATCGATATGGCTGCTTATGAGCATAGCGGGGCGGCATCAGGGGATACGAATAATCGCGTGCTTCTTGTTGCAGGGCGATATGCTGTTAACGCGGCGTTGCTGGTCGATTGTGTACTGGGATTGCGCGATGCGCGGTCATGGCGGCAAAGCGAAGGTATTGATAAGCAAACTGAGTATCACGATGAGTTCGACACGTCCTGGCGCAAACTGGACGTGCATGGACTTGTAGAGCAAGCGGAGTTTATGCAAATAGGCAATTAGTCATTCCCGTCTGATAAAGGAAAATAACATGGCATCAAAACTGACATTACCCAAATTCGATCTGTCTGCATTGGCTGCAAACGTCAAGCTACCGCTGATCGGGAAATTGCCTATTACGCAGAGATTGATTGTTTTGGGTGCGTTGGCGTTATTGTGTTCCGTGATCGCAGGCTCGTTCGTTTACATTAACAATCGCGAAGCGGTTTATATAACGGCATATGCGACGGAGTCGGGCAAATTGCGGATGTTGCCGCAACGGTTGGCCAAACAGGTACTGCTCAGCCAGCAAGGTAACGCCATTGCGTTTGATGATTTGACCAGGAGCCGGCAGGATTACGCAAGAGTTATCCAAAAACTGGATAAAGGAGACAACGATCTTCCTGCAACCAGCGGAGCAGCACGCGAGGTCATGAATAAGCTGATTGCCGGTGCGTCAAAAATGGCGCTTGATGTTAAAACTGTAGAAGATAGCCGCGCCGAATTTGTGATGGCGGGAAATGCAATTGGTGTTATTGAAGCTGAAAGCGGCGAATTTCGCAAGCTCTCACAACAAATGATCGATGGCTCTTCGGGTGAACAAAAAGCAGCTGCAATACGGTTGGCTTTGTCGATGGAACGTATTGTCAGAGATTCCACCAGGATGCTGGTGAACGATGTTACAACAGAACAATTGACGCAGTTGGAGGCTTATGCTCTTGCTGCCAAGAACGATCTGGCGGTGCTTCCCGCTGCCGATCCGAATGTGCAAGCTTTGGCAAAAATTATTGAGTCATATCGGAATAGCATCGGGGTACTTGCTACGCAGTCACCCAAACTGGCGAAGGCGAAAATTGCTGCAAGAGCTGTTCTTTCAACTTCAGACACACTGATGAGAGACGCTCAAGTGCTGGTAGATGTTTATCTGGGTTCTACGGCAGCGCGCTTCTCCAGTACCGTGGCGCCTGTTGCGGCAGGTTTCGTGCTGTTGCTGTTGCTGCTGATTTCCAAGGAATACATAGGGGAAATACACCGCCGCGCCGAGCTTGTAGAGTACACGAATAGCCGCAATCAAAGCGCGATTCTGCGTTTGATGAATGAGCTTGGCGATCTTGCGGATGGTGATTTGACGGTGCGTGCCACAGTGTCTGAAGACATCACCGGCGCAATCGCCGATTCATTGAATTACACCACTGAGGAGTTCCGTAAACTTGTGGCCCGGATTACCGCAGCTGCAGAACAGATGGGGCAGGCAACGAAAGACGCAGAAGCCATTTCCAGTGGGCTTTTGGAAGCTACGCAAACCCAGGCAAGGGAAATTCAGGGGGCAGGCGAAGCGGTTCAGTTGATGGCAAAATCCATCAAAGAGGTGGATTCAAGCGCAGCGCAGTCTGCCGATGTGGCGCGCAGGACGCTGGCTGCAACTGAGCAGGGTGCGCGAGCGGTGCGTAATACCATCAGCGGCATGGACGATATCCGCGAACAGATTCAGGAAACATCCAAACGAATTAAACGGCTCGGCGAAAGCTCACAGGAGATCGGCGAAATCGTGGATCTGATTTCCGATATTACCGAACAGACCAACGTGTTGGCGTTGAACGCGGCTATCCAGGCGGCTTCTGCCGGTGAGGCGGGTCGGGGCTTCTCGGTAGTTGCGGAGGAGGTGCAGCGGCTGGCGGAACGCTCCGCCGAGGCAACCAAGCAGATCGGCGCGCTGGTGAAAACCATTCAGGGCGATACCCATGACGCCGTAGCAGCGATGGAGAAGAGCACTCTGGGCGTTGTGGAAGGCGCCAAGTTGTCTGACGAGGCCGGTCAGTCGTTGCGTGAAATCGAACAGGTGTCGAACGAATTGGCGACACTGATTAACAGCATTTCGACATCTACCCAAGTGCAAGCCGACATGGCGGGCGAAGTGGCCAAAGGGATGCAGGATATTCTTAAAATTACCGTGCAGACCACCGAAGGCACGCGCCTGACAGCAAATTCCATCGCGCAGTTGACCAATTTGGCATCTGATTTGAGAGGTTCAGTGGCGGGCTTCAAACTGTAATACTCATCGAAACCGCACATGATCAACAGCGCACGATTCGATCCAAATACACTGGCCGCCGTGAAGCCCGGCGTGGACGGTGCATTGGCCGAAATCAGTCTCCAGATGGAGCGGTATTTAAGCGCCCCCGCCGAAAATGTGGAGGCTCTGGAGGTCGCATGCGCCGAATTTCATCGTTTGCTGGGCGTGCTCAAGATGGTTGGCCTGGATGGACTGGTGGTGTTTTGCTCCGAATTTGAGCTGGCGCTCAGCGAACTCAAAGAGAACCCGAAACAAGTGTCCAATTTGTACCGCGATGTAATGCGCCGCGCCTTGTTCGCTGTCACACACTTTCTCGACGCGCTGGCCGATGGTGCGGATAACGCCACACTGCGCCTGTTCACCCAATATCAGGAGTTACAGCAGTTGCGCGGTTTGGAGCTGGCCTTCGAAATGGACCTGTTCTATCCCAATCTTGTTGTGCAATTGCCGCAACAGATATTGAAACCCCCTCAGCAGGAAGGTGCGGCAGCCCGGCTCAAGAGTTTGCGCGGCCAATATCAGCAGGGATTGTTGCGGTGGTTGCGCCAGGAAGGTGTGACTGCAGCATTGCAATCAATGCAACAAGCCTTGGCCGGCGCGATGTTTTGTGAGCCGCAGGA
>JACREA010000020.1 GCA_016218465.1 Nitrosomonadales bacterium
ATTCTTTCCGCGTGGCAAGCGGACTGGACTCGATGGTGTTGGGCGAGCCGCAGATTCTCGGTCAGATGAAGCAGGCGGTGCGCCAGGCCGAACAGGCCGGCACGCTGGGTTTCCTGCTGCACAAACTGTTCCAGCGCACCTTTTCGGTGGCCAAAGATGTGCGTACGCAGACCGAGATCGGCGCAAATCTGGTTTCGATGGCTGCGGCAGCGGTACGGCTGGCCGAGCGCATTTTTCCGAGCATTTCCGAGCAGAATGTGCTGTTCATCGGCGCGGGCGAGATGATCGAACTCAATGCGGTCCACTTTGCGGCGCGCTCGCCCAAACGTATCACCGTCGCCAACCGCACGCTGGAGCGCGCGCAAACATTGGCGCGTCGTATCAACGGCCATGCGATTACACTGACCGAATTACCGGAGCAGTTGGCGCATCACGACATCATCGTGACCTGCACCGCCAGCCAGCTGCCGATCCTGGGCAAAGGCATGGTGGAACGCGCGCTCAAGACGCGCAAACACCGCCCGCTGTTCATCGTGGATCTGGCCGTGCCGCGAGACGTGGAAGAGGAAGTCGCCGAGCTGAATGACGTGTTCCTGTACACCGTCGACGACATCGCCGAAGTGGTGAAGGACGGATTGGACGCGCGACAAGGCGCAGTGAAAGAAGCAGAGGTAATCATTGACTCCGGCGTGTCTGATTTTATTCACTGGATGGAATCGCGCGAAGTGGTGCCGACCATCCGCGCGCTGCGCGACAATGCCGAACGCAGCCGCCGCCATGAAATGGAGAAAGCCTTGCGCCTGCTGGCCAAGGGCGAAAACCCCGAAAAAGTGCTGGAAGCGATGAGCAGTGGCCTGACCAACAAGTTCCTGCACGCCCCGACGCACGCGCTGAACCAGGTGCAAGGCAATGACCGCGAGGCTTTCCTCGATGTGATCCATCGCCTGTACCACCTGCATCCAGAAGAATAAATACCGCAGAATAATGAATCCCAGCATCTCCGCCAAACTCGCTCAACTGAGCGAGCGCCTGCTCGAAGTCAATCAACTGCTGAGTACCGAAGAAGCCACCAAAGACATGGACACTTTTCGCAAACTGAACCGCGAACGGGCCGAACTCGAACCGGTGGTGGAGCTGCACCACGCCTATCAGAACTGCCAGGCTGACATCGATGCCGCGCATGAAATGGCGAGCGACCCTGAAATGAAGGCATTCGCAGAATCCGAGATCAGGCAAGGTGAGGAACGCCTGGCACAGCTCGCCAGCGAGTTGCAAATGCAATTGCTGCCGAAGGACCCCAACGATGAGCGTGGCGTATTCCTCGAAGTACGTGCTGGAACCGGTGGTGACGAAGCAGCGTTGTTCGCCGGCGATTTGTTCCGCATGTATTCGCGCTTCGCCGAACGCAAGCGCTGGCAGGTGGAAGTGATTTCGGAAAGCCCCGGCGAAATGGGCGGTTACAAGGAAATCATTGCCAGGATTATCGGGCAAGGCGCATATTCGGTGCTGAAGTTCGAATCCGGCGCGCACCGCGTGCAGCGCGTTCCCACCACCGAGACGCAGGGCCGCGTGCATACTTCGGCCTGCACCGTAGCGGTGATGCCGGAGGTAGACGAGGTGAACGACGTGGTGTTGAATCCCGTCGACTTGCGCATCGATACTTTCCGCGCTTCCGGTGCGGGCGGGCAGCACATCAACAAGACCGATTCTGCGGTACGCATCACCCACTTGCCGACCGGGGTTGTGGTCGAGTGCCAGGACGGACGTTCGCAGCACCAGAACAAGGCTCAGGCTATGCGTGTGCTGGCAGCGCGCATCAAGGACGCACAGGTGCGAGAACAGAACGCCAAGACCGCTGCGACACGCAAAAGCCTGGTCGGCAGCGGCGACCGCTCCGAGCGCATCCGCACCTACAACTTTCCGCAAGGCCGCGTCACCGACCACCGCATCAACCTGACGCTGTACAAGATGGACGCGATCATGGACGGTGACATCACCGAACTCACCAACGCGCTGATGGCCGAGCACCAGGCCGAACAGCTCGCCGCGATGGCGGAAGATGCCATCTAGCATCGCAGAAATCCTTCGCAACGACAGCAAGCAGCTCGAAGCTTCGCTGAACCTGGATTCCGGCAGCGCACGCATCGAAGTGCAATGCCTGTTGCAGGCCGCGCTGCAGGTGAACCGTGCATGGTTGCTCACCCATTCCGAACAAATCCTCAATCTTGAGCAGCAGACGCATTACACCGCGTTATTCGAGCGGCGTTTGCACGGCGAGCCTGTCGCTTACATTTTGGGCGAGCGCGAGTTTTATGGATTGAATTTCAAGGTGACGCCCGCGACCCTGATACCGCGCCCCGATACCGAGCTGC
The DNA here is from genome assembly GCA_016218465.1 of Nitrosomonadales bacterium. Classification (GTDB taxonomy): domain Bacteria; phylum Pseudomonadota; class Gammaproteobacteria; order Burkholderiales; family Gallionellaceae; genus Gallionella. The sequence goes on from JACREA010000020.1 coordinate 2,373, forward strand.
TGGTCGAGCTGGCGTTGCAGCGCATTCCTCAACAAAGTAAATGCCGCGTACTGGACCTTGGCACCGGCAGCGGCGCGATTGCGCTTAGCATCGCTCATGCGCGACCCAATGCGGAGGTAGTGGCCGTTGATGCTTCAGCCGCCGCGTTGAAAGTAGCTCAGCTCAATGCGCAGCGGCTTGGTTTTAACAATGTGCGCTTATTGCTCAGCGACTGGTTCAGCGCACTAAATGGCGAACGCTTCGATATCATCGTTTCCAACCCGCCCTACATTGCCGCCAATGATGTCCATTTGTCGCAGGGCGACGTGCGCTTCGAGCCGCATAATGCTCTGGCGTCCGGCGCGGACGGACTTGAGGGCATCCGCCGCATCACCGAGCATGCAAAAGAACATCTAAATGTTAATGGCTGGCTGTTGCTGGAACATGGCTACGACCAAGCGGCACAGGTGCGGGCATGCTTGCAGCAGATTGGATTTACTTCGGTATTCTCTGCGCTCGACCTGGCGGGAATCGAACGGGTGAGCGGCGGCTCATGTCGCACCTCGGCAAATAAACCAGAATCCGGCTTTATTCAACCGTAATGCTTGCTCATATAATTCGAGTGTTGTCCATAACCCGAAAGTGATCCCGCTGTCTCTGTCGGGTAAATGTTGTATTTAAAAAATAAGCGTAAAATGGTTTTTGCAGTTTCATAAACTGACTAGGCAGTTCCATAAATTTATCCATAGGGAGATGCAACATGGCACATATTGTAATCATGGGTGCGGGAATCGGCGGCATGCCGGCTGCCTACGAAATGCAGGAAAAAATCCGCAAAGAAGACAAGGTGACGCTCATTTCGAACAGCGAAAGCTTTCAATTTACGCCATCCAATCCGTGGATGGGCGTGAAGTGGCGTGAACGCAAAGATACTGAAATTCCCGTGCGCACCTATCTGGAGCGCAAAGGCATCAACTTTATCTCGACCGGGGTAAAGCGTCTGCACCCCGACAAGAACCAGCTCGAACTTAACGATGGCGAGGTAGTTAGTTATGATTTTCTGGTGATCGCTACCGGACCCAAGCTGGCATTTGAAGAAGTCGAAGGGCTGGGGCCGCATGGCGGCTTTACCCATTCCGTATGCAACATCGATCACGCCATGAAGTCGCATGACGAATGGGATCATTTTACCAAGCATCCGGGCCCGATTGTCGTGGGCGCGGTGCAAGGCGCTTCTTGCTTCGGCCCTGCTTACGAATATGCTTTTATCATGGATACCGATTTGCGGCGGCGCAAAATCCGCAACAAGATACCGATGACGTTTGTGACCGCCGAGCCCTATATCGGCCACTTGGGTTTGGGTGGCGTGGGCGATTCCAAAGGGATTCTTGAAGCCGCGATGCGCGAGCATGACATCAAGTGGATATGCAATGCGAAGACCACCAAAGTCGAAGCAGGCAAAATGTATGTAACCGAACACGACGACATGGGTATCGAAAAACGCAAGCATGAATTGCCGTTTGCCTACAGCATGATGCTGCCCGCCTTCAAGGGTGTGGATGCGGTGTTCGGCATCGAAGGGCTGACCAATCCACGCGGCTTTATTCTGGTGAACGAACATCAGCGCAACCCTAAATACAAAAACATCTTCGCTGTCGGAGTGTGCGTCGCGATTCCTCCGGTTGAACCCACACCAGTACCAACCGGCACACCCAAGACAGGCTACATGATCGAGTCGATGGTAACTGCTTCGGTGCTTAATATTGAGGCCGATCTGAAAGGCCTCCCGGCAGAACAGAAGGCTACCTGGAATGCAGTTTGCCTGGCCGACTTTGGCGATACAGGTGCGGTGTTTGTGGCATTGCCGCAGATACCTCCGCGCAACGTAAACTGGTTTGCAGAGGGCAAGTGGGTCCATGTAGCAAAAGTTGCTTTTGAAAAATATTTCATCCGCAAGATGAAGAAAGGCACTTCCGAACCTTTCTACGAAAAGAGCATTCTCAAAATGATGGGAATCGAAAAGCTGAAATAAGCAGTTCTCTAGAAGCAGCCGCCCGCAATGAGGCGGCGAAAAATGGCCAAGCGATTCCACTTGGCCATTTTAATTATATGTGGCGCGCCCGAAGAGATAAATATGGGCACTGGGAAGAGGTCATCATATTGCCTTGACGTTCCGCTTTCAGGCAGGCAATTAACGAAGGTGAAGGACGGCTCCCGGCACGCAGCTGATATGCAATTATGAAAGTTGTACTTTAGAGTTTAACCGCCAGTTTTTTCTTACTACTCGCCCCACTATTCTGCTGAATAACCGCTTGCATACTTATACGTACTTATTCAGCGTTTCCATAGAACTGAATTTTATTTGATTCTCACTTAAGGTGCATTTGCATGAAGGTTTTTGAGAGCTTCCTCTGCGGCTCCATTACCCTGAGCAGCCGCTTTTTGCCACCACTCCGCCGCCTTTGCGTCATCTTTGGCTACGCCGACTCCGTTGTAATACATCCGGCCGAGACCTAATTGATCTTTTGAACTGCCAGCCTCAGCTTTCTGCTTCACCTCGGCAAACTTTTCCTCCGGGCTTTGCGTTCCCGATCCAAAATTGCCGCCATAATTTGTATTCTGTGCGGGGGGTGCAACAGTTTCAGTCTTGCTGCCAGATGCCTTCTCACCGCAACCAGCGATTGTCGTTAGCATCATCATCAAAATAATTTTACGCATTGCAACACTCCTATAAGTTTAAATTGGCAGCTTTAAATTGCGGCTGCTTCACCATGAGCTTCCCTCAGTATTTCGTCTTCCAAGAGATGTATTTCATGCTACCAGATTTTCCTTCTGTTGAGCACTCGACCGTGTCGGCTTATGTGCCGGGCTGGCTTGCCGTACAATCCGCCCATGCACACCCAACCCTTCTCCGCGCTCACCCCAGATGCCGTGCTCGATGCGCTGGACAGCATCGGCCTGCGCAGCGACGGTCGCTTGCTGGCGCTTAACAGCTATGAAAACCGTGTTTATCAGGCGGGCATGGAGGATGGCCCGCCGCTGGTCGCCAAGTTCTACCGCTCCTCGCGCTGGACGGATGCGGCGATTCTGGAAGAGCACGCTTTTGTCGCGACGCTGGCCGAGCGCGAAATTCCGGTGGTGCCCGCTTCGGTAATCAACGGCAGTACGCTGCACGACTTCAACGGTTTCCGTTTTTCAGTGTTCGCCAAACATGGCGGGCGGGCGCCGGAGATGGATGACTGCGACACGCTGGACTGGATGGGGCGGTTCATCGGACGCATTCATGCAGTCGGCGCGCTGGAGCCTTTCCGGCATCGTCCCACGCTGGATATCCAGAGTTTCGGTGTGGAGCCGAGCGCATATCTTTTGGCGCACGATTTCATTCCGGCTGACCTGGTCGAAGTCTATCGCGGCGTGGTCGCGCAGGCCCTGGATGGTGTGCGGCGTTGTTTCGAGCGCGCCGGTGAAGTGCGCACGTTGCGCCTGCACGGCGACTGCCATGTCGGCAACGTGTTGTGGACGGATGCAGGGCCGCACTTCGTGGATTTTGACGACAGCCGCATGGGCCCGGCGATACAGGATTTGTGGATGCTGCTGTCCGGCGAGCGCGCCGAACAGACGCAGCAACTCGGTGATCTGCTGGCGGGCTACGAGGATTTTTACGAGTTCGATCCGCGCGAACTGCATCTGCTCGAAGCGTTGCGCACGCTGCGTCTGATCCATTATTCCGCGTGGATCGCGCGGCGATGGGATGACGCGGCTTTTCCCGTCGCCTTTCCCTGGTTCAATACCCAGCGCTACTGGCAGGACCGGATACTGGAATTGAGGGAACAGATTGCGCTGATGGATGAGACGCCGCTCTGGGTGGTGTAGGGGCGAATTCATTCGCCCATTTCGTGCGGATAAATCCGCACCTACCACATCGTTCTGCTGTGTTATTTATCGCTACGCCTTATTCGCCGCAATCTGCTGAAACAACTCCAGCCTTCTTGCGTCGATCTTTCCCGCTGCAACGGCTTCCCGCAGCGCGCAGCCAGGTTCGTGGGTGTGGTGGCAATCGTGGAAGCGGCACTGGCCGAGATATTGCGCAAACTCGATAAAGCCTTGTTCTATGCCGCCGAAACTCAGGTGGTGCAGTCCGAATGCCTGTACGCCGGGGCAATCGATCAGGCTGCTGTCGTCGCCTATCCGGTACAGCCGGGCGTGGGTGGTGGTGTGCTTGCCGGAGTCCAACGCGCTGGAAATCTCGCGCGTGGCGGCGTGCTCATCGGGTAGAAGCGCGTTGATAAGCGTGGACTTGCCCATGCCGGACTGCCCGACCAGGACGCTGGTGTGGCCTGCCAGGAACGGGCGCAGTTGTGATACGTCCTGCTTGGCGCTGAGTTCCAGCACGCGGTAGCCGATGGCAGTATAGGGGGTGAGCTGTTTGCGAGCGATGGCAGCGGCCTCGGCAAGATCGCATTTGTTCAACACGATCAGCACGTCGAGCTTCTGGTCGTATGCCGCGACCAGACAGCGCGCCAACAGCTCGTCGCTGAATGATGGTTCGGCGGCTACCACGATGATGATTTGCGTGACATTCGCGGCGATGAGTTTCTCGCGGAACGCATCGGAGCGGTGCAGCAGCGAACGGCGCGGCGCAATGCGTTCGATTACGCCCTGCGCGCCATTTTCCGCCGATGCTTCTCCGGTGAGTTTGATTTCCACGATGTCACCGCACACCACTTCGCTTTTCTTGCCGCGCGTCAGGCAGGTAATTTCACTGGCGTCTTCAAGAAGCGCCAGATAGTGGCGGCCGAATGCGGCGACAATTTTTCCTTGAACCTGTAA
>JACREA010000148.1 GCA_016218465.1 Nitrosomonadales bacterium
AATACAAAATCCGGGTTTTGCCCTGTCTCGATCATGAATCCGGCTTTGGCCAGCGCCCCTGATACCACCTCTGCCAAGCCCGGGGTTGAACCGGCAGCTACTTGTGATGCTATCCGCACCCGTTTCAGCAAATCATCCAGATCACTATTGAGTTTCGCGAGGTTCCATTGCGATTCCGAGCCACGCCCGGTGGGGTCAACCACTTGCAGGGACTTCTGCAATGACTCGCGCTCCTGCTGGGAATCTACAGCATGGCTGGCTGCGGCAATTTTCAGGAACAGGTCGCTGTTTTTGCGGGACTGCTCAATATGGTTACCGGTGGCCTCATCCAGTTGGTTGATCTGCTGGCGCATGCTGGCTGCCGTCTGCAATCGCGGCAGAATTGCCAGCGCATGATAGTTTTTCGTGGCGGAGTCTTGCCACAGCTCTGCAATCTGTATGCCGCGAATAATCTGGCTGGTGTGCGTGGTGATGCGTCGGGAAGCCTGGCTCTCATATTGCCCCTGCGCGGCGGGGCCAGTCTTGAATTTCTGGACATCCTCGCTAACCGCTTCCACTGCCACCTGGAATATTTTGGACAAATCAGCGCGGGCGCGATCCTTTGCCTCTTCCTGTGTAGCCGCTTGTCCGCGGCCGATCAGGTATTGCGCACTTTTGTACTGAACGCTGTCGCCTGCGATCCAGTCGGGGGTGGCGGGCGATTGGCTGGCGCAGCCGGACAAGAGTGAGAGCATGAGTGCAAAAATGACAAATGCAGAACGTTTCATTTTCATCTCCTTGTGGTTGTTTCTGATCCAGACACCCAATGCTGCGTCAAATAAGTTTTGCGCTTGTTGCTGATAATTACCCCCGGATACTCCTGGGTTGCGACAATTTGTTCGCCCTCCCCAAACAATTCAATCGTAATGGAGTAACTGCCGGGCGGCAGTGAAAGTCGCGCCATCTGGACGTCTGCGGGCAGTGTCAGCCAACTGCGAGTGTCTGCACGCTCAGTAGCAACTGCCGCCACCCGCACGAGAAGAAAACTGAGCAATTCTGCCGCGTCGTTGTCCCTGTTCCTTCCGGCGCGATCCACGGACTCCTGTATCACAACCTTGGATACTGCACGTGCTATTGAACGCGCCGTTATGGCCGGCATACGGGAATCCAGACTTGCCCTTGCAATGGCATCAATGTTCTCCATCATCTGGGTCGATACCTGTTTGCCGGAGACACTGACGCGGGCGTTCAATACCTTGTTGTGGCGGGATTCGTAGTAAGGCAGTGCGATGTTTACGATCACGGGCGGCGCGACTTGCCTGTGAGGGGAAGCGGTGTCCATCATGACTGATGGCGGCGGCGCTGTGGCACCGCTGACTTTTTCGCGTTTGACGGGAGCCAGTCCATTGTTCAGGACAAAGACCAGTTCACCTTCCTGCTCCGGCACACCCTCTTCCCGCTGAGGCTCAATGCCAAATTCCTGCCTGTATTCTGCATACTCGTCCATCAGCCCCTGCCGTTTCGCAAGCCGGAGCAGATCGTGTTTGAGCATATCCGGCATGGCCACCCCATAATTGACCTGGTACTTCCTGTAAGCATCGTAAGCTTTGCGGTAAGCGATCATGGCATCACTCCATTCCCCCATTTCCTCATAAATCATGCCGGTCAGGTAACGGGACAGCGCGTCTTCGGTGAATTTATTCCCCGGAATATTTTCTCCGATCTCACGCAACTTGACATCCACTTGCAGCGCCTCAACCCGTGCGTCATTCGGCTGGCCGAGTTCCAGATAGTTAAACGCCATATAGAGATGGACCAATACTTGCTCATAGTCATCTCCTGCATAACTGACTGTCGCGTCGTTAACGAGGAATGACAATGTATTTTCGCTGACACTGGCAGCATAGAGCCGCTCCATTTCAGTCTTGGCCGCTTCCAGCGCCTGGTTGGAACCGGCAAAATCGCGCTTCATGCGCAGCACCATGCCCTTGTTGAGTAGATACAACACCAGGTCGGTTTTGGTATCGGCTTGTTTCTCAATGTCTTGCAAAGCGGCATCGTATCGCCGGGCAGAAAGATTGCGCTCGATGGCAACGAAAGAATCGCTGTAGGTGGCACATCCCGTCAGGACGAAAGTTCCAAGTAACAGCGCAACGCGGCACATCGCCAGGCACCCGGCCATCCATCGCGCGGGCTTCAATTAACTAGAACCTCAGGTTGCTGCGCTCCACCAGTTTTTTGATCTTCTTCTGGCCGACCCAGACCTTGCGGTTGTCCGCCAGGCTGATCAGCGTCATATCCACCTGATAGAAACGCAATTGCGTCTTGCCGGAGGCGTCAATGATGGTGTTGATGGTTCCCTTCAACATGAAGTCGGCGCCTTTTTCCTGCCCCATGGGTTTGCGGGTGGCCTCGCTTGCGTTGAGATCCTGATCCTTGCGTTCCCCACGGATTTCCTGACGCTCTGTGGAAGAAGCGACGAATTGCACCTTGTCGGAATTGATCAAGGCACGTTCCATGTCGGCAACAAAGGTGTTGACGTTGATGTGCTCGTGGCTCAGGTTGGTTACCTCACCCACGATCACTGCCGGCGGCCTTTTTTGCGTGCGTGTGAATTCGCCAAACCAGGGGCGGCTCAGCACATCCTTGATCATCTCTTCCGACACCAGCTGGGAGTCAGTGTCGTTCCAAGCACCGCTCAGGTCTTTCACCTCGCCGGCATCCATACGCGTCACCGCGGTGGAGCATCCGGCAAAAGCCAATATCAGTGCCATTGACATCAATATGGACAGTCGGTTTTTAGATAGTGTCCAGCTCATTATTTCTTCTCCTTTGCGACGCGGTCAAAAACATTATCGGCGCTGGTTTCGATGTAGCGTTTCAAGTCCATGTTCATGTCTTGTGTTCCGGCCAGCGTGCTTTTCACATGCTTCATGTCCAGCTCCGCTATCGAATAAATGATGTTTGATTTAGGGTCGCGCCAGTTGCCGATGATTTTGGCGCCGGCCAGGTTGACTTTGGTAAGGGCCTTGATCTGGCGTGAGACTAACTCTTCGGTGACACTTGCGTCGCCAGGCTTGGCGGAAGACCCGGACTTGGCGAAAGACCCAGACTTTGCAGAAGACAAGTAGTCGCTGGAAATCACGTCCATATAAGACGACAAGACCCGTGCCACTTCAGCGCGCGCCCGGTCATCCGCTACGGATTTTTGCAGCGCCATGTCCCCCATTGGAGATGCCGAACCCACGCCGTGAAAAAGTCGGCCATCCTTGTCATTGAGGATATTGGAGCCCTTGTTGACCCAATCCGGAGCACCTTTGATACCCAAGTCGCTTTCTACTTTGGTGGTGCTGGAGCAGGCCGGGATGGCAAGTGCAAACAGCGCCATCAACAACAGTTTTGCAATGAGAATGGAAATTTTCATGATTTTTCTCCTAAATGAATACAAGGGGAAACAATTTGACAGTTGTTGCTTTAGAAAAATTCGTTGAAATATTACAAAGTAATCATAAGTGAAATGGCTAGCCGCCGCAACGCACTGCCTGTATTACGAATTGCAGACATTCCACAAAATGGCAAGGCACACGGCTATCAGCCATTCTACATGTTAAAATCCGCGCTCATTTTTCAGGCTATACATCATGACCGGCAACACCCACCCGATTGAGCAGCTTCTGCAAAAACGCATTTTGATCCTCGATGGTGCAATGGGTACGATGATCCAGCGTTACAAGTTGACCGAAGCTCATTATCGCGGTGTCGAGCTGCACGGGAATTACAGCGGCGTGCGCAAAACTTTTGCCGGCCACAAGATTGACGTCAAAGGCAACAACGACCTGTTGCTCCTGACCCAGCCGCATGTCATCGGCGGTATCCACCGCCAGTATCTCGAAGCGGGCGCGGATATTCTCGAGACCTGCACCTTCAATTCCAACTCCGTCTCGATGGCAGATTACGAAATGCAGCACCTGGTGTACGAGTTGAACGTCGCCGGTGCGAAGCTGGCGCGCGGTTTGTGCGATGAATTTGGAACAAAGGACAAGCCGCGTTTCGTCGCGGGGGTGCTGGGACCGACCGGGCGCACGGCATCCATCTCGCCGGATGTAAACGATCCCGGCGCGCGCAAC
>JACREA010000149.1 GCA_016218465.1 Nitrosomonadales bacterium
CGGGCCATGCCCGCGATCAAACGGCTCGCGGGCATGGCCCGCTCCTACAAATAGCTCACCCTGAAATATGTGGGCGGAATCAGGAAAAAACTACAAAGTAGAAACCGAAAATTTCCCAGGCGAAAAGGGCAAGCAGCAGGAGGCTGACCAGTGTCAGTAAATTGTTGAAGCGTTTTTGCTGCTCAAGAATCTTGCGCATCGTTTCATCGTTGCTGTTGCCGATATCATTGGTAAGATAATGGTGCAGCAGTCGCGGTAGCTGGGGCAACAGGGTGGCGTAGTTGGGCGCTTCGATCTTCAATGATTTGATGAATCCGCGCCAGCCAACCTGTTCCGCCATCCAAAGTTCCAGCCACGGTTTGGCGGTCTTCCACAAGTCCAGCTCGGGGTCCAGTTGCAGGCCCAGTCCCTCGATATTGAGCAGCGTTTTTTGCAGTAATACCAATTGCGGCTGGACTTCGATGCCGAAGCGGCGCGAAGTCTGGAACAGGCGAAGCAGCACGCGTCCGAAAGAAACCTCGCGCAACGGCTTGTTGAAGATCGGTTCGCAAACCGCGCGTATGGCCGACTCAAGTTCGTCCACGCGGGTTTCGGCGGGGGCCCAGCCGGATTCGATGTGCACTTCGGCAACGCGCTTGTAGTCGCGGCGGAAGAAGGCGATGAAGTTCTGCGCGAGATAGCGTTTGTCGGTATCGGTCAGTGTGCCCATGATGCCGAAGTCGAGCGCAATATATTGACCGGCATGTGATCCCGTGGCAGCTACCTGCACATTGCCCGGGTGCATGTCTGCGTGAAAGTAGCCGTCGCGGAACACTTGGGAGTAAAAAATCTCAACGCCATTTGCGGCAAGTTTCGGAATGTCTATACCCGCCGCGCGTAGCGCATCCAGTTGGCTGACCGGGATGCCGTACATGCGCTCCATCACCATCACTTCAGGGGTGCAAAAATCCCAGTACATCTCTGGAACCAGCAGCAACGGCGAATCGGCAAAATTACGTTTGAGCAGGCTGGCGTTGGCGGCTTCGCGGGTGAGGTCCAACTCATCGCCCAGATGTTTTTCAAACTCGCTGACCACTTCGCGCGGTTTGAGGCGGCGGCCATCCTCCCAGAGCTTCTCCACCAGCTCTGCCGCTACTTTGAGCAATGCGACATCATGAGCGATGACACGGCTGATGCCGGGGCGCAGGATTTTGACAGCGGCATGGCGACCATCCGGCAGCACCGCATAATGCACTTGTGCAACCGACGCGCTGGCTACCGGTGTTTCCTCGAAGCTTTTGAATACTGCATTTAACGGTTTGCCATATGTGGCTTCAAGCACGGCGACAGCCTGCGCTGACGGGAAGGGTGGGACTTGATCCTGCAATTTGGCAAGTTCGTCGGCGATGTCGGCAGGCATCAAATCGCGCCGTGTGGAAAGCACTTGGCCGAATTTGACGAAAATCGGCCCGAGGTTTTCCAGCGCAAGACGCAACCGCAAAGCGCGCGGCCTCTTGTTATTGCGCAGGAACAACAGGATGTTCAGCGGAACGCGCATCCAGCGTACGCGCTCATGGGCGAGCAGGAACTCGTCCAGCCCGAAACGCAGCACCACAAAAACAATTTTGAATAAACGGAATATGCGCATGTTTATTGGCGGCAGGTAATTGAAAAAGGCGCGATTTTAAAATGCGCCCTTCTTTTCATCCGGTTCCTCATGGGTAGGTAAAGCAAAACGATTGCGAGTATAGCATCGGCAGATATTCAGAACGGAGGCTCGCACACCGTGGTCAACATCCTGCCGCTGAGCGGATGTGCAAAGATCAGCGAACAGGCGTGTAGCAGCAATCGCCCGGATGTGCGGCCACCATATAACTCATCGCCTTTAATCGGGTGCCCTATCGCCGCCATGTGTACGCGCAACTGGTGAGTACGGCCAGTCACCGGTTCCAGTTCGACGCGGCTGGTGTCAGTGCACTCATCACGAGCAAGCAAACGGTACCGTGTGAGAGAAGGTTTGCCGTTGGCAAAATCCACTTTCTGGCGCGGGCGATTCGGCCAGTCTGATATGAGCGGCAGATCAACTTCGCCTGACGCAGTTCTTATTTGCCCCGCAAGGATCGCGACGTATCGTTTTTCCACCTCACGTTCCCGGAACATCTGCGACAGGCGACGCTGCATCTCCACGCCACGCGCGAACACCATCAAGCCGGAAGCCGCCATGTCGAGGCGGTGCACCACCAAGGCATCGGGGACTTTTTGCTGGATGCGGGAAGTAAGGCAATCCTGCTTGTCGTCGCCGCGTCCCGGCACAGCCAGCATTCCAGCAGGTTTCGCCGCCACAAGTAACGCGTTGTCGAGATGGATCAGGCCGGGGACGCAATCATTGCTTGTCGTCATTACCGTGCTGTACTGTGGTCTCGTTGCCGGCCGGCTTCTTTTTAGGTCGGTTCTTGTTTGGATCGGCAAAGCGGAAACGCCCGAAGAGCACGCACCCTTTCATGCCCGGATCGCAGGGCAGATTATTGACGCGCGCGCATTTGTTGTCGCTTTCATGCGGGCATCCCCATGAGCTCATGAGTTATTCCTTTCCCGTTATATTCAGGTTCTGGCTTTATACGCGCTAAATTTGCATCGGCACGAACCAGGCCAATCTGCGAAACGCATTGCGCAAAGTGCGCTTATTTGCAAACGGAGCAATATCAATTTTTCGACAATCTCGGTACAGGGTAGTTGCGAAGCGCTGACTATTATAAGAAGCTAAAATTTGTATCCCCGGTGCACCGCGACCACTCCGCCAGTCATGTTGAAGTATTCGACGCGCTCCAGACCGGCGTCTTCCATCATTTTCTTCAGCTCTTCCTGCCCCGGGTGCATGCGGATGGATTCGGCAAGATAGCGGTAGCTGTCGGCATCGTTGGCGATCAATTCACCGATCTTAGGCAGCAGGTTGAACGAATAAGCATCGTAGATTTTTTCCAGTGGCTTGGCGACCTTGGAAAACTCCAGCACGATCACACGGCCGCCCGGCCTGATTACGCGATACATTTCGCGCAGGGCGGCATCCTTGTGGGTGACGTTGCGCAGGCCGAAGGCGATGCTGACGCAGTCAAAATAATTGTCGGGGAACGGCAGGTGTTCTGCATCGCATTGCGTGACCGGCGTCGCAAAGCCTTCGTCCAGCAGGCGGTCGCGCCCGACGCGCAGCATGGCGTTGTTGATGTCGGTGAGCACCACCTGTCCATTGCTGCCGACATTTTTCAGGAACAGCCGCGACAAGTCGGCTGAACCACCTGCCACGTCCAGCACTCGTTGCCCTTCGCGTACGCCGCTGAGGCCGACCGCAAAGCGTTTCCAGAGGCGATGCAGCCCGACCGACATCAGGTCGTTCATCACGTCGTATTTGCCGGCGACCGAGGTGAATACGCCCGCGACGCGTTTGGCTTTTTCTTCTTCGGTGACCGTCTCGAAACCGAAATGGGTAGTTTTGGTCATTGGATATGCCTTTGTTTCAATGCCAGGAATTTAATGCCCGCATCCTCGCGGTTTGTGGCTGCCTGCCGTTTGCGGACTGGGCTCGCGGCTTGCTCCCGCTGCTTCCAGTTGCTTCAGGTAATCCTGCCACATTACATCCTGGTTCTGGCCCAGTCCGTACAAGTATTCCCAGGTGTAAAGTCCGCTGTCGTGCCCGTCGTCGAAGATCAGTTTGAGCGCGTAGGTGCCCACCGGCTCTACATTGAGCAGCATCACATTTTTCTTGCCGACTTGCAGCACTTCCTGCCCCGGTCCGTGGCCGCGTGCTTCGGCGGAGGGTGTGTATACGCGAAGAAATTCATAAGGCAGGCGGTAACGCGCGCCATCATCAAATGCGATTTCCAGACTTCGAGATTGCTGGTGCAGGATGATTTCTGTGGGTTGTTCATTGGATGACATACTTTTACCTATAGGGAACGGATTTTATTTAAAAGAGAGGTGGTGGAGCGCTCATGTAAAAACGGGATGCTGTGTATCGCACCGCCCCAGCCTTGTACTTCCTTTGCACCGACGATGTTGGCGGGCTGCCAGTCACCGCCTTTGACCAGTATATCGGGGCGACATACGCTGATTAAATTCAGCGGGGTATCTTCTTCAAACAACACAACCATGCTGACCGATTCGAGCGCGGCGAGTACCATCATGCGGTCCTGCTCGGAGTTGATCGGACGGTCGCCACCTTTGCCCAGCCTTTTCACCGATGCGTCGCTGTTCACACCCACGATGAGGGCAGCACCCAACGCGCGGGCTTGAGCAAGATAGGTTACATGGCCGCGGTGCAGCACGTCAAAACAGCCATTTGTGAATACCAGCGGATGCGGCAGTCCAGCAATCCGTTTGGTGAGTTCACCAGCCGTGCAGAGTTTGCGTTCGAAAGCGGGCGCAGGATACATATTCAGTCGGCGTATTCGAACAGCTTGACTACGCGCTTCACCCGGTTGGTGGTGCTGGCGACCTCAGCGGCGGCATCGGCTTCGGCACGATTGACGTTACCTATCAAAAATACTGTGCCATTTTCTGTTACGGCTTTGATGTGGTCGGTGCTGATGTGCTTGTCGCGCGCGAATCGCAATTTTACGTTTGTTGTGATAAGGCTGTCATTGCTGCGCGAGGCCAGCGAGCTGTTGCCGGAAATAACCAATTCATTGTTTACGTGGCGCACGTCCTCAATGGCGGAAACGATCTTTTCGACCGAGGTCTTGATGGTTTCGTCCGGCACTTCTCCGCTGATCAGCACGTTGCGATAAAAGCTCGTCACATTGACGTGTATTAAGATTCTGAATTGCTCATAGATGAGGTCAATCGCCTTGTCCTCGATCTTCTGATCTTCCTTATAAACCTCGTTGAAGCTGAGATCCTGTGCCTTCGTGGCAGTATCCGCAGCTTCAGCTGCAAACACAGAAAAACTGCCTTGCAGCAAATACGCAAAAAATAATAAACGTACCGGAAAGGTTAACCGCATGTTCATTCGCCCAACAAATGGAAGTCAATTATGTCGCACAGGCAATGCAGGGTAAGCAGGTGAACTTCCTGAATTCGCGCGGTGCTGTGTGCATCCACGCAAATCAATATATCTTTGGAGTTTAGCGCGCGGGCCATTTCTCCGCCATCGCGGCCGGTCAGAACGATTACGCGCATGCTGCGCTCGTGAGCTGCATGAATCGCGGCCAGCACATTCGGAGAATTGCCGCTGGTGGAAATGGCCAGCAGGCTGTCGCCGGGCAAACCTAATGCGCGAACCTGCTTGGAAAATATCTGGTTGTAATCGTAATCATTGGCAATCGAAGTCAGCACTGAACTGTCGGTAGTCAGCGCAACACATGCCAAGCCGGGGCGTTCTTTTTCAAAGCGATTCAGTAATTCCGCAGCGAAATGCTGGGCATCGGCAGCCGAACCGCCATTGCCGCAGCAAAGAATCTTGCCGTCGTTGGTGACGCAGTCGAAAAAGATTTGTGCGCTCTCTGCAATTGGTTTAGCCAGCGCGTCCTTGACCTTCAGTTTGAGCTCCGCGCTGTCCTTGAAATGCTTGATGATGCGTTTGTTAATGTCCATGGTATTTGATTATTTGATGAATGGAGATATTAGCCTAAAAATTATATTTCGGAACCGCAGGCAATGCGGAACTCGCGGGAAAAGCACGCAGCTTGGTTATTGCCTTCATAGATCATGCATCGAATGCATTTTTCAGCCATTGGGCATTTTTGCCCTGTGCATCGCCAAGCAATACGGCATCGAAGCGACATGCGGGGGTATGCGCCAAACCGGAAAGATATTGTTGCGACGTGCTGATGATGCGCTTTTGCTTATGAATATCTATGCTGGCCGCAGCACCGCCGAAATCCGTATTGCGCCGTAATCGCACTTCAACAAATACTAACGTGTCGCCATCCTGCATTATCAAATCGATTTCGCCAAAACGCCCCCGATAATTCTGTTCGATCAACTTTAAGCCCTGTTTCTGCAAATACTGCGCAGCCCATTGTTCGGCTGGCGCGCCCCTGTTATTCATGGCGCAACGACATTCTGGCTGGGAAAAACCTGAATGGGAGGTGCAGAATTCACGCCTGCAAGCTGCGAGTGCCCCTCCTGAAATACGGCTGATATTGCCGTACGCTGGAAAATATGGTCGCGAAGATGTATGTCTCCTGTTACGCCGTCCAGTGGCAAAGCGGCATTAGGTTTTTTGGAAAGCAGTACCCGGATCAACCTGAAAGCATCTATTCCAAGCGCATAAAGCCGCTCGCGGTCTATTGAAAGCGGCACGTTTGCGCGCGGGTAAGTCATCACGGCCGCATGGTCTGGCTGCAGCAACCATGGCATATCGATAAAACGGATGCCATTCAAATCGTAATTGGTAAGCGTGTTGTCATTGCCGGAAAAGATTTGTGAAGTTGCATAAATCGGTAATTTGTTTGGCAGATATGGGTGGATCAGGCGCGCGGTTTTTGCGTCAGCGAAAAGAAATATTGCGGTACTCGGTATTTCGGCAATATCCGAAAATTCGCCGGAAATATTGTTATATTCGATCTCGCGCAGTATCTCTCCGCCTGAAGCAAGCCACTCTTCTTCAAAGGCGGACTGTAAACGCTTGGTCAATTGCGCGTGGGTAGTGATGACTATGGCCTGATGCAAACCTTGATGTTTGGCCAGTTGCCCGACTTGCCGGGCCTCTGCTTCAGCCGCCATGCCAAAATAATACAGCTGTTGTGCCGGCTTATCTTCGACTATATTCAAGGCCAAGGTAGGTACTGGGATATTTTGTTCTGCCGCGAGAGCGCTTACCCCGCTGCGTGTCAGTGGGCCAACCACCCCACGCGCGCCGCTGGCGATGGCCTTTTGATAGATGGCTACAACGCCGGTGTTTTCGTCAAAATCACTATATATGTATATCGGCAGCGCATGTCTTTCCTGATTGGCCGCTGCCAGAAAACCTTGCTGTACCGCATCGGCAGCAGAGCCGTAATCTTTTGATTTCAATGGCAGTATTAACGCAATATGCGGTACGGCATTTTTATCTATAGTCAAGACCAGTGGTGCAGGGGCTTCGATGATAGTCGTAACGGGGGCGGGTTTTTCAACGGGGGCAACAACCACCGGTGTTACAGGCTTTTCTTCGACTGGCGCATGCTGTGCAGGTGTCGTGCAGGCGTTTAGCACGAATAAAGTCAAGATTAAGAAAAGTACATGTTGCATAACGAATATCCGCAAAAATTGGAACATGTATTATATGTAGTTGCATCCCCGATTGGGAATTTACGCATTACTACCTGCGCGCGACTGATGTGATTGCTTTGGCTGATGTGATTGCGACGGAAAAGATAATGCATTAATTCATGAGGGAAAGAGTGAGGCTTTTGTCTCCGACGCTGGAATCTTGGCAATAATGGCATTGTCTACGTCAGTACTATTATGCAAAGATACTCGAGAAGTTGGTTGCATTAGAATGATGTAACGCAGGAACAGAGCCGGCGCAAACCAGCAGCATCCTCCGTTTGTTGGAATAACGTCCCCGTTTTCCTGATCGGATAAAGCGCGGTACTCGCGCGATCAGGGAATGATCTCCCGGTTCTCTTTATGGGAACCGGGCGCTTGCTTGTTCTTCAGCGCCATCTCTATGGGCCTGTCCGCTATGGGCGTTTCAGCCAAACGAATCAGCGCCTGGTCGCCTTGCAAGAGCTTATGGATATCATTCGAGCCCCAGTCAGGCTCCCAATTGCCGACCAGTCCGTTCCAGGCCTGGGTAATCGCGACCACTTCCGCATCGGAGAACGGCTTGAAGTTTCCGCCTTTCTGGTTCATCAACTCCGTATATTTTTTCATGGAATGGGCCACGACAATAAAAGGCGGCCCGCATCGGGAACAGTATTTGAGCATCTTTTCGGCGGGATGGCAGGTGGTGCATCGGCCATAGGCAAGGGTAACGGCCTCGTCAGGGGTGTAGGGGAGATAACCCCGGTACCTGGCTTCTGCCAGTATCTGCGCACCTAACGGGTTGGGAACGGCCACCGCGCCAATCGCAGCGACAATTACCAGAAGAAATAAACCTGCTGCCACTTTGTATTTTTTCATATTCCGCCCACCTTTGAGGGCAAGGTACTGACCAATTTCCGGGGTCCCGACGGCTTTATTTTAACCACAGTTTTGCCGCCATGCGCGCATCCAGTTTGATCAAGGTATCCTTGTTAATATCAACAAACCATATATCCCCTTTTGAATCCGCGGCAATGCCATCGGGTTTGCTTTTGCCCACATCTTCTTCATCAGGGTCCGGAGACGCACCGGTTGCGGTTTTCTTTACGTTTGGCGATACGCCAGCGGCCCATGCACCGCCATCCAGTTCCAGAAACGCACTGGTTGCCGGGTCGAACACGGCGATCTTGCTGCTTGTCAGGAGAGTACAAAATATTTTTCCGTCAACCCCTGCGGTCAGGCTTCCAATTGCACCGTTACGCGGCATGAGAAAGGTTTTGAATTTTTTCGTTGCCGGGTTAAATGTCATCAAATTGCGCCCTATGTGGCCACCAAACCAGAGCACCCCCGATCCGTCTATGGCAAGGTCCCTCGGGGTCTCGTGGGATCTCGGCAATTCAAACTCCTGAATCGCACCATCCTGGGGGTTTAACCTGGCCAGCTTGTTACCCTCGGTTTCCAGAAACCACACGATGCCCTTTTTATCCACGACAATCCCCGACGGACGGCTATCGGGTGTAGGAACCGGATATTCCCGGAATACTTCTTTTCTGGGATCGAACAGGCCAATCTTGTTGCCATAGAATTCAGTAAACCAGATGTTCCCGCGGAGATCGGACGCAATCTTTCCGGGATTGCTTGATATCGTGGGAATATCGTATTCCTTGAACGATAGCGAGACAGGGTCGAGAACGCCGATCTGGTTTGCATTTGACTCGGTAAGCCATAGCTTGCCGCTATTGCTGACCGTCACATCCGTGGGAGCGCTTGATGGGGTGGGGATATTGTGCTCGGAAAAAATGCCCTTGGCAGGTTGAAACCTGCCAATTTTATTAAGGTTGGATTCAATAAACCAGACGGTGTCTGTTTTTTTGTCGATAGCAATCTTTGTAGGCAAAGTAAATGCGGTGGGCATTTTGAAGGGCTTGAAGAGGTCAGCCCCCCATGACGGGGAACACAGGAAGCTACCGAGAATTACCCAGAAAACAGCTGCTATTTTCACTACATTATCCTTATCAAAAAAAAACAGGGTGATGGGCGCGACTACGTGGTGGCTTATCGATACGTCAAAACCCGAAAAGTTTCATCAAGTGGATGGCACGTTTTTTACGGAACTAAACTTGTGCGGCAAAAACCGGCAAGAGTTTGGCTTATGAATGCACGCCTTTGCGATATCTTCTGGTTAACCATCCACCCAGCGTTGCGACGCCTATAAGCGCCACAAAAAAAGCAAGCCATTTGGACAGTGCCACACCGGATGTTTTTTCCCCGGTGGAAGTTTGCGGAGCATTATTTTGCTTATTGCTTTCCGCCAACGCTTCGTTAATGGAAAGCATCCCCAATCGTTTTGCATCTGTGGCGCTTTGAGTAAACCAGAGCAGGGATCGCTTGCGATCTATCACCATGTCTGCCGGCAAACTGCCGTAGCTGGGGATATCGTATTCATGGAAGGTCGCCTTCTCCGAATTGAAGACGCCAACCTTGTTTGCCTTGTATTCCAGGAACCAGACATTCCCGTTGTCATCATTCACAAGCGCAACAGGTGAGCTGCCGGGAGTGGGGATAATGGCCTCGTCAAACCGGTTCTGCCCGGGAGAAAACATCCCCAGCCTGTTTGCCGTGACTTCCACGAACCATATCTTTCCATTCTTATCGATGGAGAGCTTTCCCAGGTTGGCAAATTGAGTGAGCACTTCATGTTCATGAAAGACTCCCGGCTCCGGATCAAATTCCCCGATTTTATTGGCATTGGATTCGGTAAACCAGATATGGCCTTTTTGATCGGCAGCCAGACTCTTGGGGCTTCCGTCGGCGGTAGGGATGGGATACCCTTTTAGCGCAAAAGTCCTGGGATCGACGCGATAGAGACAGTTTTTATTGGAGGTTAGAAACCATATCGTGCCCTTGGCATCCACGATCAATTCTTCCGGGATTGAATTATGCGGAAGGGCATACTTTGTAAAGTATCCGTCCGCAGGTGAAAATCGTCCCAGTATATGAGGCTCTTCTGTACCCTCAACCCATCGGGTTACGGTAAACCAGACTTCCCCATCGGGACCCAGGGTAATATTTGAAACTCCCATCTTCCCCCATGAGGACGGGAGGGAGTGGGTTGCGAACTCTTTTTTCTCCGGGTCATACATGGCCAATTTTTTACCGACCTTCTCGGCAAACCAGAGACGTCCGGTCGAATCGATGGCAATCGACTGTGCCGAGCTGAGCCCTTCGGGTAGCGACACTTCCTTGATCGGGGTTGGGGTTGCTGATTGAATCTGACCCATGCTGGAGCCATGATCGTGGGGGCTCATCACCATATCTTTGGCGCTGACCGGGTCTTTGGTATTGCCATGGTCATGCCCATCCATGGCGAAAGCTGCGCCCCCGCCGATGAGGGTTCCACACAGCATCAGGCCATAAGTTGTTTTATGCAGAAAAAAACTGAAGGTTGTTCTCATTGAAAGTACCTTAAAAAACTTTGGGCATTCCAGACATTGGATCACCATGTCATTGTGGGCTCATAAACATGGCGCAGTTGCCAGTTTGCATCCTTGTAGGATCCGCCCGCGTGATTCGCGGTATCCTCGCTGCCGATGTTATAGCCACCCAGGTTGACCTGCCGCTGGCGTTCAATCCGGTAATACTCCCCCATCCTGGCAGGAGGCAAGGCCTGCCTCTGTCCCATCATGGGATTGTGGCAGGACGGACAGCCCAGGGTCTTGACGGGATGTCCGCTGGCAACCACCGCTCCCATGGGAACGCCCCAGACAAGCGCGATAAAGGCAACCAGTGTCGCGGTGGTGGCAGCCTTGGCCCCGGAGTCTTTGCGTTTGCGAAAAATAACCGGCACCAGGAACAGGCAAACGACTGCCAGGAGCGGAAGCCAGAACGTGCCCACCGGTAACCATTTGGCATTATCCCCGGTCAGATACCAGAAAGGCTGAAACAGAAACATC
>JACREA010000145.1 GCA_016218465.1 Nitrosomonadales bacterium
GTTCATCACGTCGAGGCCGGTAGTCTCGGTATCCACGCAGACCAGTTCGGCGGCAAGTAGTTTTTCCAGCCAGGCATCAAGTTGGGCGTCGGTGAGGATGGTTTCGTAATGTGCGCTGTCGGTGCGGGTGGGTTCGTCGCTGATCAAATCATTGCCGGGAGAATTTCTACCCTCTCCCCCACCCTCTCCCTGCAAGGGAGAGGGGGTTTGCTGCGGGGAGCTCAACTCGCGCAGCCAAGTTTTGAAATCGAAGTGCTGATACAGGCTGCGCAGTTGCTCCGTATCCGGCGTGGGCGGTGCCAGTTCGCTGTATGGCTGCGGCAGCTCCACGTCGCATTTCACCGTGAGCAAGCGGCACGCTTGCGGCAACCAATCCAGTGCCTTGCGCAGGTTTTCGCCGACCACGCCGCCGATCTCATCGGCATGCTGCATCAGGTTGTCCAGCGTGCCGTACTGGGTGAGCCACTTCACCGCAGTCTTGGGACCGACCTTCTCAACACCAGGCACGTTGTCCACCGCATCGCCGGTCAATGTCAGATAATCCAGAATGCGCTCCGGCGGCACGCCGAATTTGGCGTTCACACCCGGCACGTCCAGCTTCTCGTTGTTCATGGTGTTGACCAGCGTCACATGCTCGTTCACCAGTTGCGCGAGGTCTTTGTCTCCCGTCGCAACAATGCAGCGTACGCCATCCTGTGCGGCCTGCCGGGCGAGCGTGCCGATCACGTCGTCCGCTTCCACGCCTTCCTGCATCAGCAGGTTCCAGCCGGACGCGGCGATGGCCTGGTGCAGCGGTTCGACCTGGCGCGCCAAGTCGTCAGGCATCGGCGGGCGATGAGCCTTGTACTCTGGATACCAGTCGTCGCGAAAAGTATTGCCTTTTGCGTCAAATACGCACAGGCTATAATCTGCCGGGTAATCGTGGCGCAACTTTCGCAGCATATTGAGCACGCCGTAGATTGCGCCGGTCGGGAAGCCTTCGCGGTTGCGCAAATCCGGCATCGCATGGAAAGCGCGGTACAAGAATGACGAGCCGTCAACTAACAGTAATGTTTTCCCGTTAGTCAACGGTAATGTTTTCCCGTCTAACGACGGTAATGTTTTCCCGTCAGCCGACGGTAATGTTTTATCGAAACTCACTTCGTTCGTTTTCATTTTGACCAGAGGAAATTGCATGAACACACCACCTAAAGTGCCTATCCCCGTAATCCCCGAAGCGTGGAATTCCAAAGAGGCGTGGCGCGTGTTCGGCATTATGTCAGAATTTGTTTCGGCAACCGACCGCCTGAACAAGATCCATCCTGCGGTCAGCGTCTTCGGCAGTGCGCGCACCAAACCTGGCCAGCCCTATTACAAGCTTACCGAGGAGATTGCGCGGCTGCTCTCCGATGCCGGATTTTCGGTCATCTCCGGCGGCGGGCCCGGCATCATGGAGGCAGCCAACAAAGGCGCGTTCTATGGCAAATCGCCCAGTGTCGGCCTGAACATCCAATTACCGCACGAACAGCACAGCAATACCTACCAGAACATCAGCCAGACCTTCCAGCACTTCTTCGCGCGCAAAGTGATGTTCGTCAAATTCGCCAGCGCGTACGTGGTGATGCCCGGCGGATTCGGCACGCTGGACGAGCTGATGGAAGCGTTGACGCTGGTGCAGACCGGCAAGACCCGAAGGATGCCGATCATCCTGGTTGGCAGTGCATTCTGGGGCGGCCTGGTCGAGTGGTTCAAGACCGCATTGCTGGAGGAAAAAGTCATCAGCCCGGAGGACATGGATTTGATTCAGCTCATCGATGAGCCTAAAGAAGTGGTCCACGCGATTTTCAGGCATTACGAAACACGCGGTTTCGAGCCCTCGGAGGCGGAGCGCGAGCGGCAGCTTTATCTGTAATAGCGCGCTGGGCAGAAGATATTCATTTTTACTGGATAAGCACCTGGAGAAATCTGAATTGCCAAAAACAGACGACGAAGGCTACTTGATCGACCCACAGGACTGTAACGAGGAACTAGCCAGAGAGTTTGCTCTTAAAGAAAACATAAAGCTCACGGAAGACCATTGGGATGCGATTCACTTCATGCGCGCGTATTACGCGGATCATCAAGTCGCACCTGATGCTCGCCACGTGATGAAGCATCTCGCGAAGCGCATGGGAGCCAGTTCACGCAACGCGCTGTTCGAACTGTTTCCCTACGGATATGTGAAACAAGCATGCAAGATCGCCGGGATGAAACGTCCTCGCGGCTGGAGCACCGGCTAGCCGGTGGCAGACGCGTGTCTCGACGCGCGCAATCCCGCCGCACATCGGCTAAAATGCGTCTATCCAAACTCTCCCTTCCAAACTCATGGCGACCACATTGATGCGCTTCCTGACTTTAATACTTCTGGGCAGTTTCAGCATCCTCGCCTATGCCGCTAAGCCTGTTCCTGAAAACCTCGAACCGCTGCCACCGCCCCCCGCCTTTTCTGCCGGTGCAGACGAAGCTGCCAGCGATGAACCGGAAGTGACTATCACAAAACAGACCGAACAGACCATTGAGGAATACCGCGTCGGCGGCAAACTCTACATGATCAAGATCACACCTAAACACGGAAAGCCCTACTATCTGGTGGACGACAAAGGCGACGGCAAGTTTGTGCGGCAGGAAAGCCTCGACTCCGGCCTGCGTGTGCCGCGCTGGATTATCCGCAACTTCTGACATGGCGGTTTTTACCACAGTCACCGAGGCGGAACTCGCTGCCTGGCTGGGCGATTACTCGCTTGGCCAATTGCTGGGATTGCAGGGCATCGCATCCGGCATCGAGAACACCAATTACTTCGTCACCACCAGCAATGGGCGATTCGTGCTCACCCTGTTCGAAAAACTCAGCGTCGACGAGTTGCCGTTTTATCTGAATCTGATGGCGCATCTGGCGCGCCACGGCATCCCCTGCCCCAATCCGGTGGCGAATCGCTTCAATCAATTCCTGGGAACACTCAAAGGAAAACCAGCATGCATCGTCAGCCGCCTGAGCGGCAAATCCATTACCAAACCGGGCAACGCACAGTGTGCCGTGATTGGCGCTATGCTCGGACAGATGCATATCGCCGGACAGAGCTTCTCACAGGTTATGCCCAACCCGCGCGGCAGCGCATGGCGAGCTGCAACGGCTCCGCAGGTGCGGCCATTTCTGGATGCGGCGCAGGCGGCGTTGTTGGACAACGAAATCGCGCTGCAATCAAGGCGGGGCTGGACACACTTGCCTCAAGGTGTGATCCACGCCGACCTGTTTCGCGACAATGTGCTGTTGGAAGAAAACCGCGTCGGCGGCCTGATCGATTTTTATTTTGCGTGCAGCGATGCACTGCTGTATGACGTAGCAATCACCGTAAACGACTGGTGCATGAATGCTGATTGCTCGCTGGATGCAAACCGTGCGCAGGCTTTTTTGCGCGCCTATAATGCGGCTCGACCGCTGCTCGATAGCGAGCGCGATGCCTGGCCGCTAATGTTGCGTGCCGCCGCGTTACGCTTCTGGCTATCGCGCCTGTACGACATGTATCTGCCGCGCGATGGAGAATTGATACATGCGCATGACCCGCGCCACTTCGAGCGGATATTGAAAAATCACATTACATTAACGAACACCGTTTGGCTATGAACGAGAACAACATGGAGATACGCAAAATGAACGCCGCACGTGGCTGGCTCTGGATTAAACATGGCTACCAGCTCATCATGCACAACCCGCTTATGTCGATCACCCTTGCGCTGATTTGCGGCCTGGTCATGTTCGTCGCGCTCAATATTCCGCAGGTCGGTCCGCTAATGGTCGTATTGCTGATGCCGGTGTTGATGGCAGGCTATATGCGCATCTGCCGCGCGCTGGAAGAAGAAGAGGAAATCGAGTTGGCGCATCTGTTCGAGGGCTTCCAGAAACACTTGACGCGCCTGGTTGCGCTGGGCGGTTACACCCTGCTGGGGATGATGATCATCGCGATTGCGATGATCATCATCGGCGGAGATGCGCTCACCACGCTGCTGGAAAGCGTCAAATCCACAGATGACCCGCAGATGCTGGCTGAAGCCATGTTGACTGCCGGTTCGGGAGTGGCGTTCAGCCTGATCGTCGGCTTCGCGCTGGCATTCGTGCTGATGCTGGCGTTGCAGTACGCGCCGATGCTGGTTTTTTTCAGCAACATGCCGCCATTCGCCGCGCTGCGTGCCAGCCTCTCGGGGACCTTGCGCAATTTCATGCCGTACACCGTATACAGCCTCATCATGCAAGCGGTCGCACTGGCGCTCGGCATGCTGCCGTTCGGCATCGGTTTGATTGTGTTGTTGCCGCTCGGCCTCACTTCGCTCTACGTCAGCTATCGCAATATTTTCCCCTTTGCAGGGGAGATTCCAACCTCCCAATCCGATTAGTTACCGCGCGAGTAATTGGCAAAACTCAGCGCTACTCAAAATCTACACCGCCGTCAGCTTCGCATATTCCAGAGCCAGCCACTTGCTGCCCGCATGTTTGAAATTGACCTGCACGCGCGCATCCGCACCACTGCCTTCTATTCCGGTAATGACACCTTCGCCGAACTTCTGGTGGGACACGCGCTGGCCGAGGCGCCATACACCCTCCCCCGCACTGACGTGCTCCCCCCACCCGCCAGCGGGAGGGGGGTTGGGGGAGAGGGTCTGCGCAGGAAGAAAAGTTTCGACTGTCTTGCGTACACTGAATCTCGGAGTCAGCCAATGCAGCAATCCCTCCGGCAATTCGCGCAAAAAGCTCGAGGCCATGCCGTAATTCACCTGCCCGTGCAGCATGCGGCTTTGCGCGAAGCTCAGGTACAA
>JACREA010000146.1 GCA_016218465.1 Nitrosomonadales bacterium
AACGGGCTAATGGATTTTTTGGGTTGAATCTCTTCGGGTTCAATTCCCCGCTCCTTGGGGCGAAGGCTGGCTGAAAGCCAGCGGCTTGAAGAGCGCAGTTATTGAGCTTTACATAAATCATGACACTAAAACAAACCTGCCTGCTTCCAACAAGCCGCGATGATATTCGGGCGATGCTGGGCGCTTTTGAGCTTGTTGCGGGCAGCCATCTGCAACTCGGCGAGATTGTCCGGGCAGAAGTTCGCCAATGCATGACGCTTGAGCCAAGCCCACAAATATTCGACCGGATTCAAATCGGGCGAGTACGGCGGCAGGAACGCAATCTGGATGTGGCCATCGAGGCCGTCCAGATAATCCCTGACCAGTTTCGACCGGTGCGCCTGGAGACCATCCCAGATAATCAGGAGCGGCTGCTTGAGGTGGGCTTTGAGCGCCTTGAGAAACTCGACGATCTCTTCCTTCTTGATGCTGCCTTCGTGAAAGCGGAACAGACAGGACAGCCGGGTAAGCCCGGCAATGACCGACAAGTGCTTCCAGTTGAAGTGGAACTGGATGACCGGGGTTTGCCCCTTGGGCGCCCAAGTACGCACCCGCGTAGGACGTTCGCTCAGGCCAGACTCGTCGACAAAGACAATTATGCGGCCATCCCTTTGGGCTTTTTTTTAAGCGCAGGGAAAGTCTTGCGTTTGAACTGTTCCACTGCGATGTCATCGCGCTCAATCGCGCGACGATCCGGCTTTTGGTTGCTGAAGCCAAGCTCACCGATAATGCGCCAGACATGCACCTCGCTGAACGACACGCCAAACAGGCGCTCGATGAGTAACCGTATCCGCTTGAGCGTCCAGAGTTCGGTACCAAAGCCGTGGTTGGTTGGGCGGTCGAGCAAATTACGGCGCAGTGTTTCAAGCTGCCTCGCGTCCAGCTGCGCCGGGCGGCCTTTGCCGCCGATGGCACGCAGAGCATCGATTCCGCCTTCATCAAGCACGCCCTTCCAGGAGTGTACTGTTTGCCGTGCCACGCCGATTTCTTTGGCTACCTCGGTCGGCCCCTTGCCGGAAAGCAGCATTCGCCCCGCCCGTACGCGACGCTTGGTTGCTTCGTCCATCTTTTTTGCCATGCAACACCTCCGATATAAAAGCAATATCGGTATAACGCATGAGATTAAAAAAGGTTGTCATGATTTATGTAAAGCTCAATAGCAGAACTTGCCAGCGAGCCACCGAGTGAGCTTCGCCCGGAAGGAGAGTTGTCGGAATTGTTCGTGCCCGGCAGCAAGAATACCGATTTGCAGCGCGAAAACAAACTGAAGGAGATCAAGGGGCTGGTCGTTCAATGGCAGCTTCCGGTTTACGAGGTTGCACGCTACGGTGACGGTTACAAAGTGCAGACGAAGACGGGTGTCAGGGTTGGTTCGTTTGGCCAGAATTTAGTGGGTGCATTCATCTACATCACACCCCGGAACGATACAGAACGACAAGCAGTTGAGGCACTGAAAACCGGCGACCTCATTCTGTTCAAAGGGAGGATTGCAGGTTCCTCGATGCGCTCGCTCGAAATGAAGCCAGCAATACTTGCTTCACAGGCATCGCCCGAGCCACAGACAATGCCGGTTCAGCAACCCCAGCAAGCTTCTCTGCCCTCTGCCAATATTTTGGCTCTTGTTGGCAAACGCCCAGAAAGCGCGCTTGACGAGCCAGCGCTCAAGGACAAATTCAAGATTTTGCTTGGCGATAGGCTTGACGCGTTCAGGGAACGCCTGAATGTCTCGTCGGGTATGACACAAGAAGGGGATTGGGTCGTTGGTGAAGGGGGCATGCCGCACCTTTTGTCAATCGAGGAAGCTGCTTTTGCCATCAATTCGAAAACCAGCGAAACATTCGCCATCATGCTTATCGAAGGAAAAGAGATCAGATATTTCGGCACTACTGATGTAACCAATCTGCCCGCGCCTTTGCAGAGCTGGTACAAGGCTCGTGGTGGGAGCTGATTTTGCATCGTCAAATAAACTGCGGACAGCCAGCACAAGCTGACGTATTCGCGGCGTATTATGTCGCGCTTATTTGATACACTATTCCCATTCATTCAAAACAGGGGCAATCATGGCTGGCTACGGTCTCTCGAAATCCCGCATCACGGCATGGCGGCAGTGCCCAAAACGATTGTGGCTGCAAATTCACCGTCGCAAATTGTTGGAAGAGTCGGATCAGGTAAAGCGGCTATATCAAATCGGAAACGAAGTGGGCGAAATTGCGCAACGGCTTTGCCCTGATGGCATTCTGATCGAAGATCAGAACAATCTTGCTGCTGCCATTGTTGCAACCAAGTCAGCGCTGGAGGTTAATCCAAATCGCCCATTGTTTGAAGCAACATTCCAGCATGAGGGATTGCTGGTACGTGCCGATGTGTTGTTGCCCACACGCAAGGGATATCGAATGACGGAGGTGAAATCCAGCGCCAGTGTAAAGTCCTACCATATAGACGATTGCGCGGTGCAGGCGTGGGTGTTAAAGCAGAACAATATCCGGCTTGCGTCAGTCGAGCTGGCGTATATTGATAAGTCATTCGTCTATCAGGGAGATGGCAATTATCACGGGCTGCTCAAGGCTGTACGACTAGATGCAGAAGTGAAGGAACTGCTGGATCAGGTTCCGCTCTGGGTAAGCGGCGCTCGCACAACGTTGGCTGGGGATGAGCCCTGCATCGAACCGGGCGCACAATGCGATGATCCTTTCGAGTGCCCATTCAAAGCCTATTGCATGCGTGATATGGACATACCGGAGGAACCGGAATATCCGTTGGGTGTGCTATCCGGCTTAAGGGAAAGTTTGAAGCATGAGTTGCATGAATTGGGCTATCACGATGCCAGGCATGTTCCTGTGGAATATTTGAACGATAAGCAGTCCATGATTCAACGGGCAAGCAAAACCGGCAAACCAAAATTTGACAAGCATGCCGCCAAGCAGGGAATGGCGGCGCTGCCTTATCCCCGTTACTACCTGGATTTTGAAACTGTTTCACCGGCTGTTCCACGCTGGGCTGGAACAAGTCCTTCTTCACCGCACGTTCCATTTCAGTGGTCTTGCCATATTGAATATGCGCCGGGGAAATTGCGCCACGATATGTTTCTGGATGTGAGCGGCAACGATCCTCGCCAGGAATGTGCCGAATCGCTGATCAGGGTACTTGCGAAGGACGGGCCGGTGCTGGTCTTTAGCTCGTTTGAGACGGCACGCATTACAGAATTGGCGCAAAGATTTCCTGATTTAGCGCCAGCGTTGCTCAGCATCAATGAGCGCGTGGTGGACTTACTGCCCATGGCACGTAAGCACTATTACCATCCGGCGATGAAAGGCTCATGGTCTCTCAAAGCGGTATTGCCGACGATTGCGCCAGATTTGAGATATGACGAACTGGAGGTAAGCAATGGCGGCGAGGCGCAGCATGCCTATAGCGAAATCATCCATCCAGAAACTGCTCAAGATCGTAAACGGCAATTGACGGAAAGTCTACACGAGTATTGTGCGCTGGACACTTTGGCTATGGTGAGATTGGCATGGTTCCTTGAAGGCCGCAAAACAAATAAGGGGGGCGACTATGCCGCGCAATGACAAACAGTCGGTACTGCTACGCCAATGGGAGCTGTTGAAGATGCTCCCCTCCAAGGGCACGGGGAAATCCGCCAGTGAATTAACCAAGCTATTGAACGATGCTGGGTATAGCATTTCAAAACGCCAGGTAGAACGCGATTTGAACGAGCTCATGGAAGCTTTTACGTTGGATCGAGATGACAGGAGTATTCCGCAAGGGTGGAGGTGGATGAATGGGGCTTCAGCCAATTTGCCTGCAATGACGCTGTCGGAGGCTCTGTCGTTGCATTTGGTTGAGGACACACTGAAGTCAATCATGCCAGTCTCGATGCTGGAAGGATTGGATTCACGTTTCAAGCAAGCGAGGGGTGATCTGGCCAAACTGGGCAAGGAAAATCGCAAAGCGAAATGGGCAAGCAAAGTGAGAGTAGTTCCGCC
>JACREA010000147.1 GCA_016218465.1 Nitrosomonadales bacterium
CGGCAAGCACTTTTTTGTCACGCCCTCAGACAGTCTCGCGGTCCTTGCCGCGAACGCGCATTTCGTGCCCGGTTATCAGCAGGGCTTGGCTGGTATTGCACGCTCGATGCCGACCAGCGCCGCTGCTGATCGCGTAGCCAGGGCGCTCGGCATACCCTGTTTCGAAACACCGACCGGCTGGAAATTCTTCGGCAACCTGATGGATGCCGGCAAGGTGACATTATGCGGCGAGGAGAGCTTCGGCACCGGCTCGGATCACATCCGCGAAAAGGACGGGCTATGGGCGGTGCTTTTCTGGCTGAACATACTCACAGCCCGCAAACAATCGGTGGAAACCATCGTTCGCGAACACTGGGCGCGCTTCGGGCGCAACCTCTACTCACGCCACGATTACGAGGGCATCCCGGTCGAGGCGGCCAACAGCGTGATGAAGCTGTTGCATGACAATTTGGAATCGCTCAAGGATGCGCAGTTCGGCGATTTGCGGGTCAAGATGTGTGACGATTTCAGCTACACAGATCCGGTGGACGGCAGCGTCAGCACAGGGCAGGGAGTGCGCATCCTGTTTACCGACGGCTCGCGCATTGTATTCCGTTTATCAGGCACCGGCACCGAGGGCGCGACGCTGCGTATTTACCTGGAAAAGTTCGAGCCGGATGTCGGCAAACATCACCTCGACGCACAGGAAGCGCTCTCCTCGCTGATCGGCATTGCGTCGCAGATATCCGAACTGCACAAACGCACCGGACGCGAACAGCCGACGGTGATTACCTGAGCGGATATAATCTGCCCAGTGCAGCAATAGGTATAAATTACGATCCGCGCGCCGCTGTTGCGCGGATTCATTTGAAGGAGCACGCCATGAACAACAAGAATATTATCCAAACCCCTGATGCACCCACCGCGATCGGTACTTATTCACAGGCAGTGCGCGTCGGAGATACGGTGTACCTGTCCGGCCAGATTGGCCTCGACCCTTCCACGATGCAGATGGTTGAAGGAGTCGAAGCCCAGATACACCGCGTGTTCCAGAACCTGCGCGCGGTGTCCAGCGCTGCCGACTGTAGTTTTGACGACCTTGTTAAGCTGAACGTGTATCTCACCGACCTAGCGCACTTTGCCAAGATAAACGAAATCATGGCGAGTTATTTTCGCCAGCCTTATCCGGCGCGCGCCGCAGTGGGTGTTGCCTCATTACCGCGCGGTGCGCTGGTCGAGATGGACGGTGTGCTGGTTGTCCAGTATTAAAGGCGCTCTGCTTTTGGATGGCGTCAATTCGGGCAACAACTCTCCCCTATCTCCTCTCCCGTTTGCGTGAGAGGGAGGAGCGTAGCGCATGGAGAAGTCGTTGAGTAATGACGTGAAGAACGCGAATTGAACGCGCCCGCAAAAATCTCCCCCGTCACGCTGGCAAAGCTCGCCAAGCTGGGCATCCACCATCGCGCCGATCTGTTGTTGCACCTGCCGTTGCGTTACGAGGATGAGACCCACCTTGCGCCGATCGCCACTGTGCAACCGGGAGAGACCGTGCAGGTGCAGGGTGCCATCACTCACAATGAAATCGCATTCCGCCCGCGCCGTACTTTGGTTTGCCGCCTGGAGGACAGCGGCGGCGAGTTGTATCTGCGTTTCCTGAATTTTTATCCCAGCCAGCAGAAACAGCTCGTGGTCGGCAAGCAAATACGTGCAGTTGGCGAAGTGCGCATGGGCTATTACGGGCTGGAGATGGTGCACCCGAAATGCCGCGTGGTGGATGACAACACGCCGTTGCAGCAGAGCCTCACGCCGGTCTACCCGACCACGGCGGGGCTGTCACAACCCATCCTGCGAAAGCTGATAGTCAACGCGCTTGATACGTTGCCATTGAACGATACGCTGCCGGATGCGCTGCTGAAAAAATTAAAACTGACCAGCTTCTCAGAAAGCATCCGGCTGCTGCACAACCCGACGCCGGACATTGCTGCCAGTGCGCTGGAACAGCGCAGTCATCCCGCCTGGCGGCGCATCAAGTTCGATGAACTGCTAGCTCAGCAGCTGTCGATGCGTGTGCATCATCGCGAGCGCAGCAAGCGCACAGCGCCACGCCTTGCACCACCACGGCAACTGACCGCATGCCTGATAAAAGCTCTGCCGTTCGCGTTGACCAATGCGCAACAGCGCACCTTTGCCGAAATAAGCCGCGATCTCGCGCAGCCACATCCAATGCAGCGCCTGCTGCTCGGCGATGTCGGCAGCGGCAAGACCATCGTCGCGGCACTGGCCGCTTTGCAGGCAATCGAAAACGGCTACCAGGTCGCGCTGATGGCACCGACCGAAATCCTCGCCGAGCAGAATTACCTCAAGCTGCGCGACTGGCTTGAACCGCTTGGCATCGCACCGGTGTGGCTGTCCGGCAGCCTGAAGAAAAAGGACAAACAACTCGCCGCCAAACGTATCGCCACCGGGGGAACGCTGCTTGCGATCGGCACGCATGCGCTGTTCCAGCAACATGTCAGCTTTCACAAACTCGGCCTGGCAATCGTCGACGAGCAGCACAGGTTTGGCGTGCAGCAACGCCTGGCTTTACATAACAAAGGCAAGGCTGCGAACGCAGATGCACCATGCAAGTCCGAATTATTTGAGCCGCACCAATTGATGATGAGTGCGACGCCGATCCCCCGAACCTTGGCAATGAGCTATTACGCTGATCTGGATGTATCGGTGATTGACGAACTGCCGCCGGGGCGCACACCGGTGATCACCAAACTGGTCAGCGATGAACGCCGCGACGAAGTGATAGACCGGGTGCGCGCTGCTTGCATGGCAGGACAGCAGGCGTACTGGGTGTGTCCGCTGATCGATGAATCCGAGGCGCTGCAATTGCAAACCGTGCTGGAGACCTATCAATTGCTCACAGAAATTTTCCCGGAGCTGCATGTCGGGCTTGTTCACGGCAAACTGGACAATGCCGAAAAGGCGCGTGTAATGGCCGCGTTCAAGGCTGGTGAATTGCAACTGCTGGTCGCCACTACGGTCATCGAAGTTGGCGTGGATGTGCCGAGTGCCAGCCTGATGGTAATCGACCACGCCGAGCGCATGGGGTTGGCGCAACTTCACCAATTGCGCGGCAGGGTGGGGCGCGGTGCGGCGCAAAGTCTTTGCATCCTGCTGTATCAGCAACCTCTTTCCGAACTGGCGCGCGCGCGATTAAAGATTATTTTTGAAAGTAATGACGGTTTCGCAATTGCTCAGCACGACCTGCAATTGCGCGGCCCAGGCGAATTGCTTGGCGCTCGCCAAAGCGGTGTTGCGATGCTGCGCTTTGCCGACATCAACACAGATGAAGATTTGCTGCATCTGGCACGGCATGCCGCCGAAGAATTACTGCAGGAATACCCTGATGCTGCGCGCGCTCACCTGCGTCGATGGATGGGAAATAAACATGATTATCTGTATGTCTGAGCACAGCAATCAAACCCCCATCATTAAAACGTAACCTGCTTAGCAAGGTTACGATCGAGAATGGCTTTTAGTTGCAAAGTTTTTGCGTTCTCGAAAATTCTACAGGCTATTGTGAAAATGATTGCTTCTATCGACAGCGGACACAGACGATTTGTCACTTCATTCGCAATTTGTAAGACAAACACTGGCAGCAAAATTTCCCAGCCCCTTACATCAAAATCAGGCAAACACCGATAGTCTCCTAGGTGAGCAAGGCAATATCATTTGTCACGCTTACCAATCACCTGATTGATCCCTTCCTGGGCGCAATGCCTGGGTTTATCGGGGCAGTTTCCTGCCCCGATTTTTTATTTTAAAAGATCTAATTGGACTCACTAGTGTCCGGTTAA
>JACREA010000150.1 GCA_016218465.1 Nitrosomonadales bacterium
CTATGAATTGAAGGGCTGGAAAGAGACCCAGGTAGTGGTCAGGTTCTGGATTATAACGATGCTGCTGGTGCTGCTGGGTTTGGCGACGTTGAAACTGAGATGACACAACTGAAAGACAAATTCGTGCTGGTGCTTGGTCTCGGTGAGACCGGGCTGTCGATGGTGCGCTGGCTCAGCGCACAGGGCGCGCGCCTGCGAGTTGCGGACAGCCGCAGCGAACCTCCCGGGTTGGCCGAAGCCAGCAAGCTTGTTTCAGCCGGGCAGATTTTTTGCGGGACATTCAGCGATGCGCTGTTTGAAGGCATTGAGTTGATCGCCATCAGCCCCGGTGTGCCGCTGCGCGACCCGGTTGTGGCAAAAGCAGTGGCGAAGGGCGTTACCGTGGCAGGGGACATCGAGCTGTTCGCGCAGCGGCTAGCGGCTGACGGTTTGCGACAAAAGACCAGGGTTCTCGCGATCACCGGCGCGAATGGCAAGACTACCGTTACCAGCATGGTGGAACATTTGTGCAAGGCTGCGGGCAAGGATACGGTGGCGGCAGGCAACATCTCCCCGGCGGTGCTGGATGTCGTGATGGCGCGCGGAGCAAACCAGCCTGAGATATGGGTGCTGGAGTTGTCCAGCTTTCAGCTGGAAACTACTTTCAATTTGAATGCAGATGCGGCGACGGTGCTGAATGTAAGCGAGGATCATCTGGACCGCTACGCCAGCATGGATGAATACGCGGCGGCCAAGGCGCGCATTTTTCATGGCGACGGTGTGCAGGTGTTGAATCGCGATGATGCGCGCAGTATGGGCATGGCGTTACCTGGGCGAGAGATAGTGACATTTGGCTTGGATATGCCACGCAATAAGCGTGATTGGGGAACCGAGAGTGCGGGAGACGGCATTTGGCTGGTGCAGGGCGGCAAACGTTTGCTGGAGGCAGGCGAACTGCAAGTTACCGGATTGCACAATGCTGCCAATGCACTATCTGCGCTGGCGCTGTGCACCGCGATAGATTTGCCGATGCCGGTATTGCTTGAAGCTCTTCGCAATTTCAAGGGGCTGCCGCACAGGGTGGAGCGTGTGGCAGAGATCGACAATGTTATCTATTTCGACGATTCCAAGGGCACTAATGTCGGCGCGACTATTGCCGCACTGCAAGGTCTGGGGCGCAAGGCGGTGTTGATTGCAGGCGGCGAGGGCAAAGGGCAGGATTTCGCTCCACTCAACCCTGCTGTGGCCAAACACGCGCGTGCGGTGGTGCTGATCGGGCGTGACGCGCCACTGATCGCAACTGCCTTGAAAGGTTGCGGTGTGAATGTGGTGCAAGCCAAAGACATGAGTGATGCCGTGAACCAGGCTTCACGACTTGCGCTGAGTGGCGATGCTGTGCTGCTGTCCCCGGCATGCGCCAGTTTCGACATGTTCCGCAATTACGCGCATCGCGCCGAAGTGTTTGTGCGGGCGGTGCATGAGTTGGAGAGGGAGGGCGCATGGACTCGTTAGCACCCGCAAGGGGTACGCCGAAGGGTACCCGGGGGGGTTCCCCCCCCCACCCTTTCGCAGTCAAAACGCGCTCACATACGCCGCAAGCTCAATTTGATGAGTTACTGATCTGGGTATTGGCAGGTTTGATTGCGCTCGGTTTTGTGATGGTGTATTCATCCTCGATCGCCACGGCGGAAGCCAATAAATTTGCCGGTTATCAACCGACGTATTATTTGCTGCGACATGGTGTATTCATCTGCGCCGGTTTGATTGCCGGATTGTTTGCTTTTCAAGTGCCTGTACAGATGTGGCAGAGCTACGCACCCTATTTGTTCTTGCTCGGGGCAGCCTTGCTGCTGCTGGTGCTGGTTCCCGGTATCGGGCGCGAAGTGAATGGCAGCCGCCGATGGTTGTCGCTGTTTGTCATCAATTTGCAGCCTTCCGAATTGATGAAACTGGTGGCGGTGCTGTATGCCGCTGACTATACGGTTCGCAAGGGCAAGGTCGGCCATTTGTTCAGCAAGGCCTTCTTGCCGATGTTTGCGGTGATGTTGCTGATCGGCTCGCTGTTGCTGCTTGAACCGGACATGGGCGCGATCGTGGTGATTTGCGCCATCGCGTTGTCCACGCTGTGGCTTGGAGGCTTTAACTTCAGGGTGTT
Source organism: Nitrosomonadales bacterium (assembly GCA_016218465.1). GTDB lineage: Bacteria > Pseudomonadota > Gammaproteobacteria > Burkholderiales > Gallionellaceae > Gallionella. Next base: position 2,135 of record JACREA010000150.1, read on the forward strand.
TGTCGGGCTGATTGTAGCCTTGCCGCTTGCATTTGCGGCATTGACCATCATTTCGCCATATCGGATGCAGCGCGTTGTCGGCTTTATGGACCCGTGGGCTGATCCTTACGGCAAGGGTTATCAACTCAGCCATGCGCTGATCGCCTTCGGGCGCGGCGAATGGTTTGGCGTGGGGCTGGGGGGAAGCGTGGAAAAACTGTTCTATCTGCCGGAAGCGCATACCGACTTCCTGATGGCAGTGATAGCTGAAGAACTGGGACTAATCGGCGTGGTAGCGGTAATCGTGTTATTTGCGCTGCTGGTGTTACGCGCTCTTCAAATCGGACGCCATGCCGCGTTTCTCGAACGTAACTTTTCCGCGTTGGTTGCCCAAGGTATTGGCGTCTGGATCGGAGTGCAGGCGCTGATCAATATCGGCGTGAACATGGGAGTGTTGCCGACAAAAGGATTGACCTTGCCGTTCCTCAGTTTTGGCGGCAGTGGCCTGGTGGTGAACTGTGTTGCGGCGGCAGTGCTGCTGCGTGTGGACTATGAGAATCGGTGTCTTGCGCGGGGACAGACTATATGAACGCGAGAAAACATATTAGCCACAGAGTTCACAGAGAACACAGAGGTAAATCGGCGCATTTTCTGTGCGCTCTGTGTTCTCTGTGGCTAGAGCCGGGGTTTTCTTTATGAGCCGCGCCATTCTCATTATGGCAGGAGGCACTGGAGGGCACATTTTTCCGGCGCTTGCTGTGGCTGATGTTTTGCGCTCGCAGGATTGGCGGGTAACGTGGCTGGGTGCGCCCAACAGCATGGAGGCGGAACTGGTGCCGAAGCACGGTTACGGCATGGCGTTGATCCGCTTTTCCGGCTTGCGCGGCAAGGGACTGCTGCGCAAGCTAATGCTGCCGATCAATCTGCTGACTGCACTGTGGCAGAGCGCGACCGTGATATTGCGCTACCGTCCAGACGTGGTGCTGGGCATGGGCGGGTACATTACTTTTCCGGGCGGGCTGATGGCGGCATTGCTGCGCCGGCCGCTGGTGATACATGAACAAAATTCCGTCGCCGGTTTAAGCAACAGGGTACTGGCGCATTTTTCGCAAAAAGTGCTGAGCGGGTTTCCGGGGGTGTTGCCAAAAGCTGAGTGGTGCGGCAACCCGGTGCGCAGCAGCATCGCAAATTTGCCAGAGCCCAGGCAGCGCTATGCAAAGAGAAGCGGCAAGCTGAACGTGCTGGTCATGGGTGGCAGTCTGGGAGCCAAGGCGATCAATGAGGTCATGCCGCAGGCGCTTGCGTTACTGTCTGAGGAGGTGCGCCCTAACGGGCAAGCCCGTTCCCCTCTCCCCAGCCCTCTCCCGCATGCGGGAGAGGGGGGTAATGGCTCGCTGCGCGAGTGCCTGTTCAACGTGGTGCATCAGACCGGTAAGCAACATTTTGATGACGTGCAGCAGTTGTATCGGCAGGCCGGAGTGCAGGCGGATATCCGCCCCTTTCTTGACGACATGGCCGGCAGTTATGCGAATGCCGATGTAGTGATTTGCCGCGCCGGAGCTCTGACCATTGCGGAGCTCGCGGCGGCGGGCGTGGCGAGCATATTGATTCCATATCCTTTCGCGGTGGACGATCATCAGACGTATAACGCGCGATTTCTGAGCGGGCAGGGCGCTGCCGTGCTTTTGCCGCAGAGTGAATTGAGTGCGGAGAAGCTTGCACGATTGCTGCGCGAACTGACACGCGAAAAATTGCTGGCGATGGCGCAGCATGCACGCAGTCTGGCCAAGGCGGACGCGGCGCAACAAGTGGCGCAAGTATGTGAGGAGTTGGCGATATGAACGAAAAAAAACAATTAGCCACAGAGAGCACAGAGCCCACAGAGCGGGTGCAGTGGTTTTCTCTGTGTTCTCTGTGGCTTGTATTTAGGATCTACAAATGAAACACAAGGTCAAACATCTGCATTTCGTCGGTATCGGCGGCTCCGGCATGAACGGTATTGCCGAGGTCTTGCTCAATCTCGGCTTTCAGGTTAGCGGCTCGGATTTGAGTGCCAATAGTGCAACCAGACGCCTCAAGAGACTTGGCGTTACCGTCTATCTTGGCCACGACGAGCAGCATCTGAGCAATGCGGATGCAGTCGTCGTTTCGACTGCCGTAAAGCAAGACAATCCTGAGGTAATGGCAGCGCGCGCGCGCCGAATCCCGGTGGTGCCACGCGCCATGATGCTGGCTGAGTTGATGCGATTGCGCCAGGGTATCGCAGTGGCCGGAACGCATGGGAAGACCACCACTACCTCACTGACCGCAAGTATATTGGCCAAGGGCGGCTTCGATCCGACTTTTGTGATCGGCGGCAAGTTGAATAGCAGTGGCACCAATGCAAAGCTGGGCACCGGAGAATTCATCGTGGCAGAAGCCGACGAATCAGATGCTTCGTTTTTGTATTTGCATCCGATCCTTGCGGTAATCACCAATATTGATGCCGATCACATGGAAACCTACGGGCACGATTTCGGGCGACTCAAACAGGCGTTCGTGGATTTCGTCGAGCACCTGCCGTTCTATGGCATGGCCATGTTGTGCATAGACGATGCCAATGTACGCGAGATTCTTCCGCGTATCAGCAAGCCGGTGACCACGTACGGACTCAGTGAGGATGCTCAGATACGCGCAGTGAATGTGCGGCATCAGGGCGGGCAGATGCATTTTATCGCGCAGTGCCGGCAGAACGGAACTCCCAAGGACTTGGATATCACGCTCAATCTGGCCGGCATGCACAACGTGCTGAATGCGCTTGCCGCGATCGCGATCGCCCTGGAAACGGGCGTCGCAGATGAAGCGATTGTCGCGGCGCTGGCGGAATTTCAGGGTGTGGGCAGGCGGTTTCAGCGGTATGGAGAAGTTCCGTTGACGAGTAGTACTGGGAGTTCACCCTCTCCTCAATCCTCTCCCTTGCAGGGCGAGGAGGCGATCGTTACCTCTCCCGCGAGCGGGAGAGGCAGCTTCACTTTAATTGACGATTACGGGCATCACCCGGTGGAAATGCTCGCAACATTGGCTGCGGTGCGCGGCGCTTTCCCCGGTAAACGTTTGGTGCTGGCGTTTCAACCGCACCGTTTCACGCGCACTCGAGATTTATTTGAGGATTTCGTGAAAGTGTTATGCAGTGTGGACGCGCTGGTGCTTGCCGAAGTGTATGCGGCAGGTGAACCCCCGATAGTTGCGGCAGACGGGCGCGCGTTGATGCATGCCCTGCGGGTGGCCGGGCAAAACGAAGCGGTGTTTGTCGAAAATATTCAGGATATGCCACAGGCCATCATGCAGATGGCGCGCGATGGAGATGTGGTCATCACGATGGGAGCGGGTTCGATAGGCGGCGTACCGAACAGATTGCTGGGGAGAAGTGACGGTGATGCATCCGGGGCAGTGCCGGCATTCCAAATGCAGCGTCCAGGTGAGTTATGAAAATGACTGAGCCCAAACATTTTTCTGGTTTGGCATTGCGGGGCAAGTTGAGTCTCAACGTGCCCATGAGCAAGCACACCAGCTGGCGCGCGGGTGGTGCGGCGGAGCGCATGTATCAACCCGCCGATCTGGATGATCTGCTGGTGTTCCTGCGCGGTTTGCTGGCTGACGAGCCGCTGTATGCGGTTGGACGGGGCAGTAATCTATTGGTGCGTGACGGCGGATTGCACGGCACGGTGTTGCTGCTGCATGGCGCGTTGAACGGCCTGCGTCTCGAAACTGACGGCAGCATCTATGCCGAAGCCGGAATTCCGGGCGCAAAACTGGCGCGCTTTGCTGCCTTGCACAACCTGTGCGGTGCGGAATTTTTCGCCGGCATCCCCGGCACGGTCGGCGGCATGCTGGCGATGAACGCCGGCTGCTATGGCAGCGAGATTTGGGAGAAGGTGCTGCGCGTGCAGACGGTAAACAAACGTGGCGAAATGCACATTCGCACGCCAGCGGATTATGAAATTGGCTACCGACACGTCGCGTTGCTGGAGAAGGGGGAAGAGGGAAGCGGGAAGGGTAAAACCTCGGAGCGCGGCGAAGCATCCCTTCCCCAAGATGAATTCTTCGTCGCTGCATGGCTGAAATTAGAGGCGGGTGACGGCGACATTGCGCGGCAGGAAATCAAAGCGTTACTGAACAAGCGCATCGAAAGCCAGCCGTTGAATTTGCCGAATGCCGGTTCGGTATTCCGTAACCCGCAAGGCGATTACGCGGCACGCCTGATCCAGCAATGCGGTCTGAAAGGCAAACAAATCGGTGGTGCGCAGGTGTCTGAAAAACACGCCAACTTCATCGTGAACACGGGCGGTGCGACGGCGGCGGACATCGAGAATCTGATCAACGAAGTGCGAGCGGTGGTGCGGCAACAGACCGGTATCGACCTGCATCCGGAAGTAAAAGTTATTGGTGAATATGCGAATCATGAATAAGAGCAACCCTTCTCCCTCCTCCCTTCACCCTTCCCGTTTCGGCAAAGTGGCGGTGTTGTTCGGCGGCAAATCCGCCGAGCGCGAGGTATCGCTGAAGAGCGGTGCAGCGGTGCTGGCTGCGTTGCAGCGCAGCGGGGTGGATGCGCACGCGTTCGATCCGGCAACGCGCAGCTTGCAAGAGCTTGCGGACGAGGGTTTTGAATGCGCCTTCATTGCATTGCACGGGCGTTTCGGCGAAGACGGCACGGTGCAGGGCGCGCTGGAATTGCTGGGCATTCCCTATACCGGCAGCGGTGTGTTGGCCTCGGCGCTGGGTATGGACAAGTGGCGCACCAAGCTGGTGTGGCAGGCTGCAAAATTGCCCATCCCGGATTATGTGTTGCTGGACGAGCGCAGCGATTGGAACGCGGTGTCACAGCAACTGGGGCTGCCGCTATTCGTCAAACCAGCAAATGAAGGTTCCAGTGTTGGTATCAGCAAGGTGAAGGCGGTCGGCGATTTACGCAGCGCTTATCAGGCAGCCGCCAAGCACGACAAGCTGGTGATCGCGGAAAG
>JACREA010000151.1 GCA_016218465.1 Nitrosomonadales bacterium
AGCACGACAGCGGCGCTAAAGCTTACAGTTGCGGAAATACACATTGAACAAAAGTGCCACATGTAATTGTTATGCGGGCAGATGATACAGCCAAATGGGTCAGGCTGAACTGCGCCGGTTTTTTCGGACACACCAATCAAGCGACACCTCTTCTGCGTGGTGATGTAACGGTTAAAATGAGCTCCAGCTCCTTTTGCATTGGATGAGTCTATGTTGAAAAAATTAGCCGAAATCATTGATGCGCACGGCGGTCAGGCCTACTGGAATTCGCTCGACAGTATCGAGATCGAGATATCAGCAAGCGGTTTTCTGTTCACTGCCAAGGGGGTGCCGCCGCTGAGCCATGTCCGTATGACGCTTTGCACCACGCGTCCTGAGGTTTCCATCCACGATTATCCTGCACCCGGACAGACCACGCGATCCATTGGTGACGAGCGTGTCGAAATCGTGGATGAACACGGCAATGTATTGCAGGAACGTACCCGCCCCCGGGAAGCATTTCGCCGGTTGCGCCGTTTCTTTCGCTGGGACACGCTGGACTTTGCCTATTTCTCCGGTTACGCGATGTGGGGCTACATGACAATGCCATTCCTGTTTCTGCACGAGGGCGTTGAGGTTGCGGTTGCAAGCGATTCGGAAAGCGATGAATACACCATGCTGTCGGTGAAATTTCCGGATACGGTTCCCGCACATAGCGCTCGCCAGGATTTTTATTTCGACAAGGGGCATCGTCTGCATCGGCTGGATTACACCGCCGAGGTGGTGGGTTCGTGGGCAAAAGCAGCCCATTTTTGCGAGTCGTACCAGCGATTTGCAGGGTTGTCGCTTCCAACCCTGCGGCGCGTTTATCCCAAGTTGTTTTTCAATAAACCGATGAGGTTGATTACGCTGGTGGCTATCGACATCCATGATGTGATTCCGCACATTGCCAAGAGCTAATGAAGTTGTGCATCACATTTGTTTTAAAGCAACAAAAGGTACCGGGGTCGATTTGTTTTTGAAATTAAATGAGCTTAATATAGTTTCAGGATGCCACCATGGAAATGAAGAAGATCAATTCGGGCAGGTTGCGCGCCATCGGCTACGATGCGCGTGCCCGGATGCTGCAGGTCCAGCTCGACGACGGCAGTACGCTGCAGTACGGCGGTGTTGGCGAGGATATCTGGCGCCGACTCGGCAGTTCGGGTGCGGCATGGAGCTTCTATCGCGACAACATCGAGGAGGAATTTGCCGCAAAGCGCGTTTCCGGCAACGCACCTGCAGCCAAGAATCCGCTCGACGAGTTATTCCGGAAACCATGACAACCAGCCGCTTGCCCCGCACTTTTTGGTTTAGCGGAATGGCTAGTAGTTCTATCAGCCCGATTTGTTAATTTATTCTTCCAATGAGACGAACATGAACACTGACCCAATGGCAGAATTCAAATCCAAACAACGTGAAACCTGGGCGCTGGGAAATTTCGGCGATATGGCCGTTTTCACCACTGCCGTGGCCGGGCATCTGGTGCGCTTTGCCAAGGTGAGCGGCGGCCAGGCGGTGCTGGATGTGGGGACAGGAACCGGTGTGGTGGCGATCACGGCGTGTCGCATGGGCGCCAAGGTGACCGGGCTGGACCTGACGCCCGAGTTGCTGGCCCAGGCACGGGAAGGCGCGAAGGTGGCCGGCCATGATGACATCGTCTGGCATGAGGGTGATGTCGAGGCGCTGCCTTTTCCCGATGCCTGCTTCGATCTGGTGTTGAGCCAGTTCGGGCATATGTTCGCGCCGCGCCCCGAGGTGGCGGTGACCGAGATGCTGCGAGTCCTGAATCCGGGCGGGATGATTGCCTTCGCCACCTGGCCCGGCGAGCAGTTGATCGGCCGTCAGTTCAGCTTGATCGCGAAATATGTTCCGCCGCCGCAGGGCGTTGCATCGCCGGTGCAATGGGGCGATGTCGGCATAGTGCGTCAACGCCTGGGGGACGGCGTGACCCATTTGCACTACGAGAGAGGGATCATGCAAATTCCTGCGCTCAGTCCCCGCCATTTGCGATTGTTCCAGGAAGCCAAGGCGGGTCCTTTCGTCCGGACTGTGCAGGCTTTGCAGCATGATCCCGCAAAGCTCGAAGCATGGCGGAATGAGATGGATGAGGTGCTGAGCGAGTATATGCATGACAATGTCGTCCGTCACGAGTACCTGCTGACACGGGCCATCAAGGTCTGACAGCGGTATCTTTGCGGGCAGCTAATGGGGCGCCCCTTTGATTACCGCAAAGGAGTATTGAGATGATCAAACCATGCCGCCTTCATACAGGTTGTAGTGATGATGGCATTTATATGGGAATTATCCTTAGCGTCCTTTTGGCGGGTAATGTATTGGCTGAAAGCCTTAAGCCCACTTCACAGACGATGAAGTTTGAGGATTTTGGTCTTGAATTGCCAATGGGCCTGAACCGGGATGATTTTTATCTGCCCCCGGATAATCCGATAAACAAAGGTAAGGTTGTGTTAGGACGCTCCCTTTTTTTTGATCCCAGGCTATCCATCGACAATACCGTCTCGTGTGCTTCCTGCCATCAACCACAGAATGCTTTTTCAGATATTCGCCAGGTATCTCTGGGGGTGGGTTTGCGGGCAGGAGACAGAAATGCGCCCACGATTATCAACCGGGCATTTTCCCGAGAGCAGTTCTGGGATGGGAGAGCGAACTCGCTGGAGGAACAGTCCAAGGCACCTCTGGTTAATCCAAAAGAGATGGCCATGCCCGGCCACGAACTGCTTGTTAAAAAAGTACGTAACATCAAGGGATACAAAAGCTGGTTTAAAAGGGTCTTTGCAAGGGATGTAAATATAGACGACCTGGCCAGGGCCATCGCTACATTTGAACGTACCGTGGTTTCCGGCAATTCCAAATATGATGCCTTCAAGAACGGAAACCAGAATGCCCTCAATGAGTCTGAAAAGCGCGGCTTGGCGCTTTTTGAAGGCAAGGCTCGTTGTTCGCAATGCCATAACGGGCCAAATTTTACCGATGAGAAATATCACAATATTGGCGTAGGCTGGGATGCCACCCTTGTTGATCTTGGCCGTTACACGGTCACCAATAATGAACAGGATATTGGCGCCTTCAAGACGCCCACACTCAGGGAGATTGCCGATACCGCTCCCTATATGCACAACGGGGCTTTTGCAACGCTGGATGAAACGGTAGCCTTTTACAATATGGGAGGCATAGCCAATCCATTCCTGGACGTTGAAATGAAACGTTCGAATCTTACATTAGAGCAAATGCTGGAGTATTATGAAAAAAGGAATGATCCGGGAAAGTCTTCTCCTGAGACCGAGTTAGTCAAGCTGGAGCTAACAAAGCAGGAGCAGGATGACCTGGTGGCTTTCCTGAAGACGTTGAGTGGGCAAGGTTGGCAGCATATTACGCCCCCCGATTCTTTTCCTGAATAGGGGAAGCGTTTTACCGCATAACTAATACAAGGAGACAGCCATGTTTTTACGTATACATTACATGAACACAATAAACCGTCTGGTCATAATGTGCGGCGCATCTATCGTAATTGTCGCATCCATCTTTACGGGTACCGCTAATGGGGCGGAACATCAACTTTCGGATATATATTCCATGCACGTCGACCCTGCTGCAAAACAACAGCTGGGAGAACAAACCTACAATGAAGTGATGGCGTTTTTCCATTCAGCGGAAAAGGCCATTGAAACAAAAGACCTGGAAGCCCTTATGGCGCTATATTCAGACAACTATAGCGACAGCGAACACGATAAAAAATCTGCAAGAGAGATATGGGAAAGGATATTTTCCAGATTTCAAAAGATGGCAATGCACCATAATATGAAACTTGGAAAAGTGTCGTCCGATAAAAACATGGTTGTTTTTCAGTGCAGCGGCCTTTTGCTGGGTGCGGCTGACCCTAAAGAAAGGCCCATAACTATTGATAACTGGACTAACCAGGATCATGTGCTGGTCAAAGAAGGCGGCAAATGGAAATTGATCGGCACATACGGACCCGAACGTAAACGGCTATGGTTTGATAAGCCTATGCACCCCCTTTTCTAGCGAAATCAAAGAGCGAATTAAAGGGATCAGCATTCGCATTTCATTTTGGATGTAATGAAAAAGTTGCAAAAATCAATTGTGAAGCTGCCCCTTTGATTAAAGGGTAATAAGAA
>JACREA010000021.1 GCA_016218465.1 Nitrosomonadales bacterium
CCGACCTGCAGTTCTTTGAAGGCTTCCGCATCAAGGTAAGCGGAATGTGGGTCCAAACCGTTCAACATGCCGGTGATAGCTTCAGTAATCAGTTTCTTGTCGGTGACCGGTTCGACATAATCACTTTTGATGCGTCCGAATACTTCGGAGAATGTGCGCAATTCTTCAATGGGCAGCGGCGTAGCAAGGTTGTCCTTGTTGGCAGACGCAGCAAAATGCAGGCTGACCGAGAAGCCTGCAACTAAACCCAATCCAATCAGACCTGCTTTTTCCAGAAGACGCATAATTCCCTCAAAGTTATATAGAGCTTATTTCAGTAGGTTTCATACCCCAACGTGGAGTATGAAACCTACTGAAATAAACTCTTGGTTGCCATCCATTTTATTGGATCGAGCGGCTTGCTCTCATGTCGCAATTCGAAGTATAAACCGAAATCCTCATTGCCGCCGCTGTTCCCAACGGTCGCAATAACATCCCCGCCTTTTAGTATATCGCCGACCTGTTTGTAGAGAGTTTCGTTGTTGCCATACAAGCTCATATAGCCCTTGCCGTGGTCAACAATAAGCAAGTTGCCGAAGCCGCGCAGCCAGTCCGCATACACTACTTGGCCGGAAGCTATTACTTTGACAGTTTGCCCGCCGGAAGTTCTGAGAAATAATCCTTTCCACAAAACTGCACTATCCGGTCGTGGAGTATTGAAGCGATTGGTGATCTCGCCCCTGACAGGCAACGCCAACTTGCCCTTGAGCTGGCTGAACGGTTTGCCGTCAAAGCGATTGTCCGGCAGGTTGTCATTTTTGGACAGCGAATTTGATTTCGGTTGAGCGAGCATTTTGGTCAAATTTTCAACCAGTTGTGCGAGGCGGCTCTCGTCACGTTGCAGACGGCTGATCTCACGGTGTTGCAGTCGAAGCTGCTTCGAAATTTTGCCCAGCATCCTTTGACGGGATTGTTGTTCTTTCTCTAATATTCTTTTCTGCTCTGCTTGTTCGTTTCGTAGAGATGCCAATTCTGCATGCTGTTCGTGTGTGGCCTTGCTGGCCACGTTCAGTGCGGCGAGATCGCCGCGCAATGTGGAAAGGCTGGTGGCGCGGTAGCGTGCGATATATTGGTAATAATGCAAATCACGAGTGACTTGATTAGGATTCTGGTTGCTCAGTAAAAGCTTGAGATATTCCTGTTTGCCTCCGAGGTATTGCTGATGCAGCAACTTGCCGAGTAAAGCCTGTTGCCCCGACAGGTTGATGCTTGATTTTCGCTCTTGCTCTTGCAGTTTGCCGAGTTTGACATCCGCTTCGCGCAGTAGATTGGAGAGTTCGGCGAGTTTGCGGTTGCTGTCGCTGATTGCTCGTTCTGATTCGCGTAGCGCGTCGGCAACTTCAGATTTTGATACGCTGGTTTTGTCCATTTCGCGCTGCATCTTGCTGATGCGTTCGCGCAGATTTTTCAGTTCATCCAGTTCATCGGCATAAGCAATGCAGGCCAGGGTCAGGCTGCAAAAAATCAGCGATAGTAAGCGGGGGAGTAGAATCACTCTATCTGAATCAAGCTATGCCCAGTCATTTCCGCCGGTTGCGGCAAACCCATGATGGTCAGCAAACTAGGGGCGATGTCGCGCAATGCGCCATTATCAGTCAGCCGGGCTTTGCGCCCGACAAACAGGAAAGGCACAGGATTCAGGGTGTGTGCGGTATGAGCCTGTCGAGTGGTGCGATCCAGCATTTGTTCCGCGTTGCCGTGATCGGCGGTGATGATGACTTCGCCGCCAATGGACAGCATCGCCTTGACCACTCGCCCGATGCAAATATCCAGCGTCTCGATGGCTCGGGTGGCGGCCTCCATGTTGCCGCTGTGCCCTACCATGTCGCCATTGGCGTAGTTACAGACGATGGCGTGATATTGACGGCTCAAGATCGCAGCTTCGAGTTTGTCGGTTACTTCTATTGCGCTCATTTCCGGTTTAAGGTCATAAGTTGCGACTTTTGGCGATGGAACGAGGATGCGGTCTTCGCCAGGGAAGGGCAGTTCCCTGCCACAGCTGAAAAAGTAGGTGACATGCGCATATTTTTCGGTCTCAGCGATGCGTAGCTGCTTTAGACCCAGGTTTGAAATGTATTCGCCTAAGCCATTGTGTATGGCCTCCTGGGTAAAGGCGCAGGGTAAATTAAATTCATCGCCATAGTTGCTCAACGTTATAAAACCGGCAAGTTTCGGATAGTAAGCGCGCTTGAAGCTGCTGAATGATTCGTCCGTCAAGGCGCGTGTAATTTCCCGTGCACGGTCGGCGCGAAAGTTCATGAATATCGCCACATCGTTATCTTGCATCGCGAGAGGCGGTGCGTTATCAGGGCAAATGGCGGTAGCCTTGACGAACTCATCTGTTTCGCCGCGTGCATAAGCCTGCTCCAAACCGCTTAAGGCATCTGCTGCACTGCATTCGGAACGGCCTTGGGTGAGCAGTTCATAAGCAGGTTGAACGCGCTCCCAGCGATTGTCCCGGTCCATTGCATAATAACGCCCGACGATACTGGCGATTTGCCCAACACCCAATGCTTCGCATTTTTCCTGCAATAGTTGCAGCGAATGTGACGCACTTTTGGGAGGGGTGTCGCGCCCATCCAGAAACGCATGCAGATAGATTTTTTTCAATCCGCAGCGAGCCGCCATTTCCAGCATGGCGAGTATGTGATTTTCGTGGCTATGCACCCCGCCCGGAGAAAGCAGGCCCATGATGTGCAACGCACTACGGTTTTTCCGGGCTAGTTCAATTGCTTTGCTCAAAGCGGGATTGGTGAAGAAGCTGCCGTCCTCGATAGCTACGTCGACACGGCTCAAGTCCTGATACACCACCCGCCCGGCACCGATGTTGAGATGTCCTACTTCGGAGTTGCCCATTTGATGGGGTGGCAAGCCGACATATTTTTCCGAAGCGTTGATTAGAGTATGGGGATAATTTTGCCAGAGCGCATCCCAATTCGGCTTGTGGGCGGCAAGAATAGCATTGTAATCAGTATCTTCACGGTATCCGAAACCGTCCAGAATGAGCAGCAAAACAGGGGTAACATTCATTGAGGTAGAATATAAGCGTATAATTAAACAATATGCGCATTTTAGCCGAATTCGCTCCACCAAGTGCGTGGCTCGGCGTGTTGAACAGGGATATGGATATGGTAAACAAGCTGATTGACAGAGACGAAGACATTCAACAGGCAGCGCAGGCTATCAAGGCGATTGCGCATCCGTTGCGCCTGAAAATTCTGTGCGTGCTCGGCGATCAGGAAATCAGCGTGCAAGACATCGTGGAACAAGTCGGCACAACGCAAAGCAACATTTCTCAACACTTGGCGATATTGCGGGACAAAGGCGTATTGGCGACGCGCAAGGACGCAAACCGGGTTTATTATCGAATCGGTGATTTGCGTACACTGAAGCTCGTTGGAATGATGCGCGATGTATTTTGTAGTATTTAGAAATTGAGTTCACTGATTTTCAGGTGAATATTTCAGGATATCTGCCTCGTCTCATGCTCAGAGCATAAGCGGGCATTGACTCCATTGCCACATATCAGCCAATAGGAAGAACGTATAAAAAGTTGTAATTGTGCAGTTATGCGGGCGTTGTTGGCTCATTCACAATGCATGTCTGCGCGAATTGCACGGTTTCATAGAGGGGTTGCTTTATACACCATATATCAGTATATTCTAATATTATGAAGTTATTGATAGAGAGGGTGCGATGAAAAAGTCCTGGTTATTTTGGGTATTTGTTATTTTGGGATTGATGTTGCAGGGCGTGGTGACTGTTCACGCCTCCGAGCAGCTTGCGGTCGCAACTGTACAGTATCGTGAGGTGGCGCAGAGCTATGCTGTTGAAGGATTAGTAGAGGCAACGCGACAATCCACGGTGTCTGCGCAAATCAGCGGACGCATCAAGGAAATCAGCTTTGATGTCGGCAGCCGCGTCAACAAGGGGCAGGTCATTCTGCGTATTGACGAGCGCGAAACCGGACAAGCTTTGGCGGGTAGCAATGCGCAAGTGATGCAGGCGCAAGCCACCTTGCAGAACGCCAAGGCGGCTTACGAACGCTCCAGGCAATTGTTCGAGCAGAAATTTATCAGCCAATCCGCGCTTGACAAGGCACAAGCCGATTACCAGGTGGCAAGGGCACAAGCTGCTGCCAGCGAAGCAGGGGCGGGGCAAGCCGGTCTGGCGCATGGTTATAGTACGGTTACCGCGCCCTACAGCGGTGTTGTGGCAGCACGTCTGGTGGAGGTGGGTGAAATGGTGATGCCAGGCAAACCGTTAATGGCAGGTTTTGATCCGGCAGAGATGCGTGTTGTGGTGAGTGTGCCGCAGTACAAGTTGCCAGAGGTCGGCTCGAATCCGAA
>JACREA010000153.1 GCA_016218465.1 Nitrosomonadales bacterium
AGAGCCGGGTCTGCCGAAGATGAATTCTCCGGCAGGGACGGCCACCATTTCGTCATAATTCTTGGGACCTTCTTCCTTTTTGGCTTTTTCCTTCTTGGCGGAAGACTGCTTTTTTGCGGAAGGCTTATCCGAGGCTTCGCCGGCGCCGGCGCTCGACATTCCCGCCAGCAGAATAGTCAAAAGCCCAAGAACAACCTTACTTCCCGTGAATCGATTCTTCATAATGAATGAACTCCCTTTTAAGTTATGGAGGATGTCAGCAAACCAGAGCTGCTTGCGCCATTGCGAACATTGGATGCAATGCAGGCGATAGTACCGGTAGCAGCGAAGGTGGAAGCCATTAGCCATTATTTAGTACTTAAGCAACCACGCCTACAATCACATCTGCCAGGATGTAGTGTCCAGTGCAACTGGATAACAAACCAATGTGCTTGGCGTCGATAGCAGCAATCACGACGGTATCGATATTTGAGATTGTATGCAAATTATATTAACATGCAATTAACATTAAATGGAAGTGTCTATATGGAAAGCCGTACTGCTCGACTTACACTGTTGATTGATCCTACCAAGAAAGAGATATTCGAAGAAGTCTGCGCACTGCACGATCTGACACCATCACAAGTGGTGCGTCAGATGATCCGGGATTATATTCAACAGTATGGATCCCCCGAACAGATTGCCCGCATGCCTCTTAACGCCAATGCTAATGGGTGATGAAGTAAAACACACAAAGAACGCAAAAAGGATTAGAGGGATTTGTTTTCAGCATCTGCTGCTGTTCACTCCGTATCATGTGGCTGGTCGCAGCTGATTTGCTCCGCCGGGTAGCCGATGAGCAACAAGTTCCGATAATCGAAGAGGAGATCGTTGAAGTCCTTTCCGATCGTCAAATGAAGTGCGATCCGTTGCACCAAAATCCCGCTGGCCACGCAAAGTTCTCCCTGAAGATTTTCGATGCCCTGATGTCAATCGGCTATGCAGCCTGACTTCAAGCCGGAAGCCGGGGCCGCACAGCGTTCTCCGACCACTCCCACAATTGCTGCGCAAGTTGCTGGTTCTCTGCCAGCGGCGCAGGCCGGATGGCGGCGCAGTTGTCGAAGTATTTTCCCGAGATGCTTTTGACGTCTGGCGAAGTGGCAAGGTACACCGAGGTGCGTGCTCCAACAGCAACGCTATCACCCTTTGCGTTGAAGCCAGTGTGCAGCAGCTTGGTGTCGATCACACCGGGATGCAGGCTGTTGGAAGCGAGCCAAGGTTCGCGCCGCGCCAGTTCGTTGGCGAACAGGGTGTCGGCGAGCTTGGAGCTGGCGTAGGCGTGGTAGGAATCGAAATGGCGCTCGCCATTCAGGTTGTCGAAGTCGAGGCGTCCGCGTGTGTGCGCAATCGAGCTGACTGTGACCACTCGCGGCTCGGGCGATTTTTTCAGAAGCGGCAGAAGCAGCATGGTGAGCAGGAAGTGCGCGAGGTAGTTCACCTCCAGTGTCATCTCGAAACCATCTTTGGAAACCTCGCGCCTGGTCATGTATACGCCGGCATTGTTGACCAGCGCATCCAGATTGGTCAGGCGTGCCGCGAGGTCTTGCGCCATCAGCGCCACGGCGGCGAGATCGGCAAGGTTGGCATGGGTGGTGTGCAGCACGGCATCCGGCGCGGCACGCTGGATCACATTGCGTGCGCGCCGCACTTTTTCCTCGTTGCGTCCGTGCAGCACCAGTTCATGTCCTTGAAGCGCCAGTTCCAGTGCGGTTTCAAGTCCTATGCCGTCGGTCGAGCCGGTGATGATGATCGTTTTCATGGTTGCCCGATAACCACGCCTTACAAGCGTCCATGAATAAGGAAGCGCATCGTTTTTCTGGATATCGTTTGGAGGGGCATTACTTTTTCCCCTGAAATGGGTTGTGTAAGGAGTGATTTAATTATAGATACGTGTCTCTTAAATGGCCGTATTACACATATTGCGCTTGCGTTCACCCTGAATCAGACGACCAGCTTGATGTGCCCCTTTGCGGCGGTCAAGCCAAATGCCAGCACAGCAACAGCCATTACGCCGGTGGCCATCCATCCCAACCACCGCAGGCGTGGACCGATTACAAATTTGCCCATGATTCTCTGCTGCGTTGCGATTCGCATCATCGCGATCATCAAAGGAACGGAAATTACGCCGTTAATTACCGCGCTCCACAACAGGGCCTTGACCGGGTCAATGGGGCTGAAATCCAGAAGCACGCCGACTATGGTTGACAGGGCGATGATTGCATAAAAGCCTTTCGCTGCTTTGAGCTCCAGGCCGAGGCTGGACGACCAGCGAAATAGTTCTCCTACCGCGTACGCGGCCGAACCTGCCAGTACCGGCACGGCCAGCATTCCTGTCCCGACAATGCCCGCAGCAAATAATAAAAACGTGAATTCGCCGCCGACAGGGCGCAATGCTTCGGCAGCTTGAGCGGAAGTTTGAATGTCATGCAAGCCGTGTGTGTACAGCGTGACTGCTGTGGTCAGCATGATGAAAAAAGCGATGATATTGGAGAAAGCCATGCCCAGCATGGTGTCGATGTTGATGCGGCGCAAATGTTGATGTGCGTCTCCCGGCGAACTGTGCAAAGAATTGCCGTCACGCTGCACTTGAAGTTCTTCAACCTCCTGGGCTGCCTGCCAGAAAAACAAATAGGGGCTGATGGTCGTGCCAAAAATCGCCACGATTATCAGCAGATAATCCTCTGATGTTCCAAGTTTCGGCACCATTGTTCCATACAACACCTCGCCCCACGGCACATGCGAGGCAAATACGGTTCCCACATAAGCGAATAATGTCAGCGTCAACCACTTCAATATACCCACGTAACGCTGGTAAGGTATGAACACCTGCAATAGCAAGCAGATCATCCCTAGCGCGACGGCATAGATATGTCGCGGCCCGCCGACCACTAATTTAATGGCATCCGCCATTGCAGCAAGATCGGCTCCGATATTGATGGTATTGGCTACCAGCAGCAGAGCAACCAGAGACAGTGTGGCTCCGCGCGAATTGGTTTTTGCCAGATTGGCTGCCAGGCCATGGCCTGTGACGCAACCGATACGTGCGCTGATCACCTGAATTCCGACCATCAGCGGATAAGTCAAAAGTAACGTCCACAAGGTGCCAAAACCATATTGCGCACCACCTTGGGAATAGGTGGCAATACCGCTGGGATCATCATCGGCTGCCCCGGTGATTAGCCCGGGGCCAAGCTTGCCAAGCCATTTGGAAAGCGTTTTCTTCATCGAGAGAAAGGCTGGTTTGATTGAAAGTGAGCGGAGCCGATTTTGCCATAAATCGACTCAAATAATCCTCAAATTTCCTGGAGGTTGAAAAGATGGTGCTGTCGAATAATTTGATGCTAGTTCGCTGGCGGTGCAACCTTGATGACCTCATCCAGCGTAGTTGTACCGGCCGCCACCTTCATGGCGCCGGAGATTCTCAGCGGTTTCATGCCTTCGCGGTAGGCCACCTCGCGGATGCGTGCCACGTCGGTAGTTGGGGTAACGAGTTTGCGCAATTCCGGAGACATGAGCAGGATTTCGTATATGCCGATGCGTCCCTGATAACCAGTCATCCGGCATTCCAGGCAACCAGTTTCATGCTGAAATTGCGGCGGATGGCTGGTTTTCCACGGAACAACAAGGTTGTTCCATAGTTCATTTTCATCTGCTCGCACCGACAGCGAACGCTTGCAGTGCGGGCATAGCGTACGCACCAGGCGTTGCGCCATGATGCCGAGTACCGTCGAGTTAATCATGAAAGGCGGGACGCCGAGATCAAGCAGGCGCGTGATGGCTGACGGCGCATCGTTGGTGTGCAGAGTGGACAGCACGAGATGGCCGGTCAAAGCTGCCTGGATTGCCATGTCTGCGGTCTCGAGGTCGCGGATTTCACCCACCATGATGATGTCCGGATCTTGGCGCATCAGTGCCCGCAACCCGTCAACAAAATTGAGATCAATACCACTCTGCACCTGCATCTGGTTAAACGCCGGTTCGACCATTTCAATCGGGTCCTCGATGGTGCAGACATTGACCTCGGGCGTTGCCAGTTGTTTGAGCGTGGAATACAGCGTTGTGGTCTTGCCCGACCCGGTCGGGCCGGTGACGAGAATGATACCGTTCGGCTGAGCCGTCATTTTCTCCCAGCGGGCGCGATCTTCGTCGGAAAAACCAAGCTCGGAAAAATCTCGCACCAGCACCTCCGGGTCGAAAATACGCATTACCAGTTTTTCGCCGAACGCGGTCGGCAGCGTGGACAACCGCAACTCCACCTCCTGTCCGTCGGTGGTGCGTGTTTTGATGCGGCCATCCTGCGGACGGCGTTTCTCGATGACGTCCATGCGCCCCAGCAGTTTGATCCGGCTGGTCATGGCAACCATCACCGACATGGGAATCTGATATACCTGATGCAGCACACCGTCAATGCGAAAGCGCACCAGCCCGAGGTCGCGCCGGGGTTCAATATGAATGTCCGAGGCGCGCTGTTCGAAAGCGTACTGCCACAACCAGTCAACGATTGTGACGATGTGATGGTCGTTGGCATCGAACTGTTGTTTGGTCTTGCCCAACTCCACCAGTTGCTCGAACGAAGCTTGCCCGGATTTCTCGTGACGCTTGGTTTGCTCTGCATCCTTCACGGAGCGTGCCAGATTGTAGAACTCGATCAGATAGCGGCTGATGTCTTCCGGGGTGGCTATAACCCGGCGGATTTCTCTACGCAGCGTGTGCTTTAGCACATTTTCCCATTCACGCAGGAAAGGTTCGGAGGTGGCTATTACCACCTCGCTTGGCGTCACCTGCACAGGCAGGATGCCGAAGCGCGTGGCATAGTCGTTGGACATGATGTCGGTAACAATGGAAAAGTCGATCTTCAACGGGTCAATGTGGAAATACTCAAGACCGACATGCTCTGCAAGCCATTCAGACAGCGCACCCTGATTCAGGGTTTTATGCGGCGGCAGTTGCGATTTCCAGTTTTGTCCGGCAATGGCCACGAGCGGATGAACGTTCTGTCGCTGGCCGCGACGCTCGGCAATCATTGTATCGGTGACTTTCTGGCTGACTATGCCATCTGCAACCAGCATGCCCAGAATTTCCGGCAAGGATAATTTGTGCTCTTTGGTGTTGATCGGTTCCATTCGCGGCTTCCCGGATTTATCTTGCCAAACTATACTGGTAACTGGCTTGTTGCTCAATGCTTAATCCGGCGCCACGGCAGATGCACGGCGCGCCGTGCCCCCACAACGCCGCAACCTGGCGCACAGTTGCTTCACAACAGCACCAGGTTGTCCCTATGGATTATCTCGGCGTCTCCGCCGTAACCAAGCAGTGTCTCGATTTCCTGGCTGGCATGTTGCGCGATCAGCCGCGCTTCATCGGCGTTGTAGTTGACCAAGCCTCGCGCGATGTCACTGCCATCCTCGCTGACGCAGGCGACGACCTCGCCACGCTCGAATGCCCCCGATACACTCTTGACACCGATCGGCAGCAAACTTTTTCCGCCGGAACGCAATGCCTTGATTGCGCCGCTATCCAGCACCAGCTTTCCCGCGACCTGCAGATGGTCTGCGAGCCACTGTTTGCGTGCTGCCAAAGTCAGGGTGGTCGCAGTGAGAAGCGTGCCGATGGCCTCGCCTTGCAACAGGCGCAGCAGCACATCGCGCTCATGGCCGGAGGCGATGACGGTATGCGCGCCGCTGCGCGCAGCACGTTTTGCCGCGAGTATTTTGGTGATCATTCCGCCGCGCCCGATGGATCTGCCTGCGCCGCCAGCCATGTTTTCCAGCTGCGCATCGCCGGCGCGAGCTTCGCTGACCAGTGTGGCGCCAGGGTTTTTGCGCGGGTCGGCAGTGTAGAGGCCGCTTTGATCGGTGAGGATGATAAGAACATCAGCCTCGATCAGGTTGGCAACCAGCGCGCCCAGCGTATCGTTGTCGCCGAATTTTATTTCGTCAGTAACGACCGTGTCGTTCTCGTTGATGATGGGAATGACACGCAGCGAAAGCAACGTGGTCAGCGTGGTGCGCGCGTTCAGGTAGCGCTCGCGGTCGACCAGGTCGCCGTGGGTAAGCAGCACTTGCGCGGCATGCAGGTTGTGTTTGCGGAAGCAGCTTTCGTAGGCTTGCACCAGACCCATCTGACCGACGGCTGCGGCTGCCTGCAAGTCGTGTATCGAGGTGGGGCGCGTGTTCCAGCCGAGGCGTTGCATGCCTTCGGCGATTGCACCGGAAGATACCAGTACCACCTCGTGGCCGCTGGCGTTGAGCGCGGCAATCTGCCCGGCCCAGTTGCCGAGTGCGTCAAGGTCAAGCCCCGCGCCCTGATTAGTCACCAGGCTGCTGCCAACCTTGACGACGATGCGCTTGCATTGGGTCAATACGGTTTTCATGGTGTCGTTAAATTGTACCCGCGTCGCTTTCCTGTCCGCTTTCTGCAGCGGCCTGTATTTCCTGTTCGTTCATGGCCAGCAAGTGTTCCATGATGGCGTAAGTCAATTCCTTGCAACCCTCGCCATTGATCGCAGAGATGACAAAATGGCGGTCGAAGTCGGTGAATTCCTTGAGGAAGGCAGCGATTTTTTCATC
Organism: Nitrosomonadales bacterium; assembly: GCA_016218465.1. Classification (GTDB taxonomy): domain Bacteria; phylum Pseudomonadota; class Gammaproteobacteria; order Burkholderiales; family Gallionellaceae; genus Gallionella. Next base: position 6,609 of record JACREA010000153.1, read on the forward strand.
ACGATCTTCCAGCAGATCGGCTTTGTTCAACAGCAACCAGCGGGGTTTTTGATACAAAGCCGGATCGTATTTTTTCAACTCGTTAAGTATAGCGCGCGCATCGACGGCCGGGTTGATGCCCTCATACATCGGCGCAATGTCCACCAGATGCAACAGTACACGGGTGCGCGCAAGGTGGCGCAGAAACTGTTGGCCCAGCCCGGCGCCTTCCGCCGCGCCTTCGATCAGTCCCGGAATGTCGGCGATAACGAAACTTTTTTCATTCGAAACCCGCACCACACCCAGATTGGGATGCAGCGTGGTGAACGGATAATCGGCCACCTTGGGGCGAGCGGCAGAGACGGCGCGGATGAAAGTGGATTTGCCCGCGTTCGGCATGCCGAGCAGGCCGACATCGGCGAGCACTTTCAATTCCAGTTGCAATTCGCGCGTCTCGCCCTCGGTGCCTTGTGTGCATTGGCGCGGCGCGCGGTTGGTGCTGGACTTGAAATGAATATTGCCCAGGCCGCCTATGCCGCCTTGGGCGAGCAGGACTTTTTCGCCATCGTGGGTGAGGTCGGCAATCACCTCGCCGCTGTTGATGTCGGTGATTACCGTGCCGACCGGCATACGCAGCACAATGTCGTCCGCGCCCTTACCGTAACAATCCGAACCACGCCCGGATTCTCCGTTTTTGGCGCGATGCATGCGGGCGAACCGATAGTCCACCAGCGTATTGATATTGCGGTCCGCCTGCGCGTACACGCTGCCGCCTCGCCCGCCATCGCCGCCGTCCGGGCCACCCTTCTCGATGTATTTTTCGCGGCGGAAACTGGCCGCGCCACTGCCGCCTTTGCCCGCGAATACTTCGATCTTGGATTCGTCAATAAACTTCATATTTTTCACGCCACAAATAAAAAGCCCTATCTTGCGATAGGGCTGATTTTATTTCAAAGAGCGCTGCCAGGGGAGAGTGTTAGGCTGCAGCTACGATGGAAACTGTCCTACGCTGTTTCGCGCCCTTGATGGCGAACACCACTTTGCCGGTAATCTTGGCAAACAGGGTGTGATCTTTGCCCATGCCGACGTTCTCGCCGGGGTGGAATTCGGTGCCGCGCTGGCGCACGATGATGCTGCCTGCGCTGATCAGTTCGCCGCCGTAGCTCTTAACGCCCAGCCGTTTTGAGTGTGAGTCGCGACCGTTACTGGTACTGCCGCCGCCTTTTTTTGATGCCATGTTATATGCTCCTTGAAATTACGCCCAGTAACTAGGCAGAGATGCCGTCGATGCGGATTTCGGTGTAGTTCTGACGATGCCCCTGATTTTTCTGGTAGTGCTTGCGGCGGCGCATCTTGAAAATGCGTACCTTGTCGCCACGGCCATGCGAAACGATCGTCGCTTTAACGGAAGCGCCGGTCAGCAAAGGCCTGCCCACGGACAGCTTGTCGCCATCGGCCACCATCAGCACTTTGTCCAGCACGACAGCGCTGCCCACGTCGCCGGGGATGGTTTCGATCTTTAAAGTTTCGCCGGAAGAAACGCGATACTGCTTGCCACCGGTTTTAATGACTGCGTACATAACAACCTCGATTTGGTGCGGTTTTTGCGAAGGCGCGCATTATACATAAATATCGGTGCTGGTCAAAACCATTTTTTCGGCCATTTTCCGGTTTGGCTGCGGGCAAGCCCGCTACCGCTGATAATGTTTCTTCAGTATCATTACAGCCTATATTGATTCGCGATTGATCAACCAAAATATTCTAGTCCGGCGTTGGTTGGTATATTTCATCAGCATACCAACAGACCAACAGACCAAAGGCAAAGGGATGGATGATGGCTGTTTCCGAAGACACTGTGCTCAATCTGGTAGGCAAGGTTTACGATGCCGCGCTGGACGAACAAAATTGGCCGTCTTTTCTTGAAGCGTTTGCGCAGGCCGTTGGCGGTTGTTCTTCCATGCTACGATCAGCTGACATGCAAAACAGTACGGTCGGGTTTGTCGCCAGTGTCGGCTACGATCCCGCTTGGCAGTCAGCATACTGCACTCACTTCATCAAGGTGGACTACCTGATCCCCTTTCTGAATCAGTTCAAGTTGGGCGATGTCAAGTCGTCTGATCAAGCCTTCAGCCTGTCCGAACAGCGCAAGACCGAATATTTCAGTGATTACAGCATTCCTCAAGACAAACTACACGGGTTGGCGGTTACCCTCGCACGAGATGGCAACCACAAGCTGCTTTTCGCCGCGCAGCGCGGCAAACGCGCCGGTGCATTCGGTGAAGAAGAGATACGGTTGATGAACATCCTTGCGCCGCACGTCACCCGCGCCATGCAAGTGCACCGCAAACTCAGCTGCATCACCGTCGAAAAGGAATGGGCGCTCGGCGCGCTGGACCAGTTGCGCATGGGCGTGATCCTGACCGACAGCCTCGGTGTGCCGCTGTTCGTCAACCGCGCGGCGGAGCAGATGCTGGCGCCGGGCAAGGGAATAATTCTCTGTCAGGGCAGATTGGCATTGAACAATTTATCGGACACCGCGCTGCTGCACAGACTCATTGCCAATGCGGCACAAGGCGCTGCCACCGGCGGCGACATGCGCATTGCGCTGCCCAACAGGTTTGACGTCCTGCAATGCCTGGTCACTCCGGTTTCGCCGGAGTTTTCCGCACGCTTGAATATCACTATCGGACCGGGCTGTGCTGCTATCTTTCTCTCCAGGCCGAGGAGCCTGCAACTGCCGCCCAAACGACTGGCCGTCCTGTATGGGCTCAGCCCGGCGGAATCGAAGCTGGCGGCAAAACTTGCCGAATTCAACAGTCTGGAGCAGGCGGCAAACGACCTGGGGATTTCCCTGAGTACCGCACGGGTGCAACTGGGTTCCGTGTTCGCCAAGACCGGCGCAAAAGGGCAGGCCGAATTGCTGATGCTGCTGGCGACCGGCACGCTGGCGCACTGCCGGGTTGAGTGAAGATTCCCTTATATCAATCGCTCCAGAATTTCTTCCCAGTGCACATAGAGTGATAAATGTCCTTCATCCGGCAGCAT
>JACREA010000154.1 GCA_016218465.1 Nitrosomonadales bacterium
AAGGGTTCGGAGCTGGCCGGCTACCGCATGGGCAAGATCGGCGACACGCTGACCGGCATGGGGCTGGAGCCGGAACGCGTATCCAGTTTTGAAGTGGCGATCACCGATAACCAGCGCGTGGCGAAGTTCATCAACGATTACGTGGCTCAGTTGGTGGAGATGGGGCCGTCGCCGATGAAGGGCTTCGCTTGAGGAAAATATCAGCCACGGATTAACACGGATGGACACAGATAAAAAACAAATCGCGCAACACATTAAGTGCATCCGGAAGGTTCACGAAGGACTCATGGTAACAAGTGGTTTTATCCGTGTGAATCCGCGTTCATCTGTGGCTAGTTATGGCTTGGGGGATAAATCATGAGCGAACAAAATCAGCAAGCCGTAGTGCGTTACCGCAACAACTTCCTGAAGGAAGTCGAGACTCGCGTCGAGGATGGCGAGTGGGTCAAGATGTGCATGCAATGCGGCGTGTGCGCCGGTTCCTGCCCGTTCGGTCCACATTGGGAACATTCGCCGCAGAAAATTTTCATGATGATCCGCGCCGGCAAACGCGATGAGGTGCTGTCTTCCGATTCGATGTGGATGTGCACCTCCTGCTATAACTGCATCGTGCGCTGCCCGAGGAAACTGCCGATCACCCACATCATGCATGGCCTGGCGCATTACGCCCACCGGCTGGGAATGGCGCCGAAAGGCCAGCCTACGCGCGAGATTACCAGGCTGTTCTGGAATAACCTTGCCAAGACCGGGCGGGTCAACGAACTTAAATTTTCTCTGGCGTTGTATTTCAAGGATGGCTTCGTGCAGGGCATCAATAACGCGCTGGCAATGAAGGGTATCGGCATTGGATTGATGAAAGCCAGGCGCCTTAACCCGATGGAATTACTGGGCGGGCACAAATGCATGGATAAGGATGGCATCCACAAGATAATTGCCAAGGCGCGTGAAATTGAAGAACGCAAGCAGGGTTACGCTACCTGATGAGGCGAGAGAGACCAGACATGACGAAAAAGAATTATGCGTTCTACCCCGGATGTTCCTCGCAGAAAGGCGCTTCGGCATCGAATTTTGCTACCTCCATCGGAGTGATGTGCGAGAAATTGGGCATCCAGCTCAATGAGATTCCAGACTGGAATTGCTGCGGTGCATCCATTGGTTACGGGGAGGGCGGTTTGCTGCCGAGAATGGCGATCAATGCCCGCAATCTGGCATTAGCCGAACATCATCTGCCGGGGCAGGATATGGTCTCCGGCTGCCCGGCCTGCTGGCTGTCTACCCGTGAGACGGCAGAAAAACTGCACGAATCCAGAAGCCTGATGGCCGAGGCCAACGAAGCGCTCAAAGAGGTTAACCTTAACTTCAAGGGCACGGTCAAGGCGCGCCATATCGTCGAGGTGCTGGTCGAAGATGTGGGTTTCGAAGACATGAAAGCGCAGGTAGTCAAACCGTTGGAAGGCATGAAGATTGCGGGCTATGTCGGTTGCCAGACCAACCGCCCGTTCGGTATTGCCGGAGAGTCTTTCGAGAACCCGCAGTATCTCGACAGGATGATCGAGACCGTGGGCGCAGAACCGGTCAGCGGTTATGACCAGAAAGTGACCTGCTGCGGCGGCGCACTGGCCTTTTCCGAGCCGGATAAATCGCAAAAACAAATTCGCGACATCGTCGAATCCGCTTACGACCACGGCGCCGAATTGATCGTCACACCCTGCCAGTTGTGCCAGGCCAATGTCGAAATTTACCAGTCCGAGATCAATAAAAAGCAGGGCACGAAATTAGCCATGCCGGTGGTGTACTACTCGCAACTTATGACGGTGGCCTACGGAGGCACTCTGAAACAAGCCGGTTTGAACGGGCACGTAATCCAGCCTGAAAAACTCAAGCAAATCGCCTCGCGGCAAAAATAGTCAAAACACATCTCCAATTGCATCAGCATTTATCGGGCTACCCGTCTTCGCTGATGTCTTGACATCAACGCTTCGCTAGACTTGCAACTGTGTCTGGCACTATCATCGCATCAGCTATTCTACAAACGGATTTCAACGAAATATATTTTTAGGGGCGCGTAATGCAACACCTGACACCAAAAGAAGCTTTTGAATTCATGCAATCCAATCCTGAGGCAATCTTTGTCGATGTGCGGAGCGAAATGGAGCACATGTTTGTCGGCCATCCCAAAGGTTCCATCCTGATTCCATGGGTCGATGGGCCTGAATGGGAAATCAACCCTCACTTCGTCGCGCATGTAAAAAAGGCAGCCAGCCTGAATCGCCCCGTAGTGCTGATCTGCCGCTCCGGCCGCCGCTCGGTAGATGCAGGGCTGGCACTGGAAAAAGCAGGTCTTACAGATGTGTACAACGTGTTGCATGGTTTTGAAGGTGAACTCGATGATCAACATCACCGCAACTCCCATAACGGCTGGCGCTTTGATGGCCTGCCATGGACACAAACCTGATCAGCTTGCCAAAACATTACCCTGATACGGTCATAGTGCTGCCCTGTATCGGGCCGTCTGTCTTGGCCTGCGGAGCATGGCTGAAAAATACCGTCTGCGTCACGCGTGGCAACGAGGCGCATGTTTCTCAGTTGATCGGCGATCTGGACAGCGCCGCAGCGCGGCAAATGCTGGACGATACCGTGGTGCGCCTGTGCAATTCACTCGATGTGCAGCCCGAGATCGTGGCGCACGACCTGCACCCCGA